>JAHDIA010000025.1 GCA_020631035.1 Chitinophagales bacterium
CTAAATCTGAAGCAACTGTCACAGGAATTCCATCAGAAACATCTTGACAAGCATCACCATCACTCAAGTATGCATCAAAGAAATCTTGTCCTACTGTTGGTACTCCTGGGAAATCATCTTCACGATAAGAATAACTATACACTGTATAATTACCTGCTTCTAATCCTGCAAAGACTCCACTATTAAAGCTCACTGCTACAATTATGTCATTTTGATTGGTCAAAATATACAAATGATTGTAGTCACCACCCTCAACTTGATCAGAAGAAGTTACTGAAATGGCATCTCCTCCACAGATAGTTGTAGACCCTGAAACCAAGCCAAGTGTTCCTGAATTGGCTATACAATCATCTGGTGGATTAAAGTAACAGCCAAAATCAGCTATTAAATAGCTTTCTCCACTCGTAATTGTTACAGTATAAGAACTATTTGTTGTAGCAATGTAATCTGGTCCAATTGCTATCTGAACTGTATAAGTACCTGGTACAACTGAGAAACCATAGTTTCCATTGGCATCCGTGACTGTTGTGGCAATTAAGATACCATTCATATCATACAGATAAATGGTTGCGCCCGCTTTTGGCGTATCTCCTGCATCAAACACACCATTTTGGTTGTTGTCATTGAATGCAAAATCACCAATATAAGATGGTCCTAGATCAAAATACAAGCCAAAATCATTGCCAAGGTTACTTTCACCAGCCGCTAGACTAAAGGTATAATAATTGGTCGTTGTCAAACCAAATCCAGCTGGTAAAGAACCTATTTGTACTCCATAGTTTCCAGCTGGTAAACCAGTGAAACTATAGAATCCATTAGCATCTGTAATAGTTGTGGCAATAGTAGCACCTGTTGTTTTGTCTATCAAGAAAATGGTAATACCTGAAATACCTGGTTCACCTGGATCTTGAATACCATCATTGTCCAAATCATCAAAGACCAAATCTCCAACTGTACCATTTGGTGGTGGCGGTGTATGGAAACCAAAGTCATTACCCAAATCATTTTCATTTGGCTCTACAGTAATATTGTAAGAACTTGTTGTGGTCAATACTGTACCTGTTGGTCCTGTACCTACAACCACATTATAGTCACCAGGTACAACATCCATAAAAATGTAAGAACCATTCGCTGAAGTTACTGTTGTAGCAATTTGATTGCCATCTTTATCAGTCAAGAAAATGGTTACTCCTGGAATACCTGGCTCACCTGCATCTTGTACACCATCATTGTCTAAATCATCAAAGACCAAATCTCCAACTGTACCATTTTCTATTGGTTCCATATAGAAACCAAAGTCATTGCCTAAATCATTTTCTCCAGCTTCTAATGTAATATTGTAAGAACCTGTTGTTGTAAGTACCATTCCATCTGGTCCTGTACCAACTACTACATTGTAATCACCTGGATCAACATCAGTAAACAAATAGTTGCCATTGTCATCTGTTAAAGTTGTAGCAAGGATGTTTCCATCTTTGTCTGTCAAGAAGACTGTAACTCCTGCTATACCTGACTCACCTGGGTCTTGAACTCCATCATTGTCCAAGTCATTCCAAACCAAATCACCAATAGTACCTGTACAAGCAACTTCATTTACATTGGAAGTCAACTCTTGAGAGCCACATTCATTGCTAATGATTACTGTATAAGTACCAGCACCTGCTACAATACTCTGTTCTACCGAGCCAGTACTCCAAGAATAAGTATATCCAGTAGGAGCGACCAAAACAGTTGTATTTCCAATACAAACAGTTATAGGATCAGGCTGTGGCTCATTTGGTGCGGCACCACTTTCTGTCACAACATAGGTCAATTCTTGAGAACCACATTCATTGCCAATTGTTACAGTGTATGTTCCACCCATCGCAGTAATACTTTGAGTAGTTTCGCCAGTACTCCATAAATAAGTATAATTATCAGGAGCCATTAAAGTAGTAGAAGTGCCCACACAAATTGTTACAGGATCAGCTTGTGGTTCATTTGGTCCTGCACCACTCTCTGTTACTCCATAATTCTTGAGAACCACATTCATTGCTAATGACTACTGTATATGTTCCACCTATTGCAGAGATGCTTTGGGTGGTTTCACCAGTATTCCACAAATAAGTATATCCATCTGGTGCCATTAAAGTAGTAGATGTTCCTGTACAAATGGTCTCACCACCAGACTGTGGCTCATTTGGTGCAGCACCACTTTCTATTATCTCATACATCAAATCTTGAGAACATTCCGCTGCATCACCAATGGTCACGGTATAAGTACCTGCACCAGTAACTGTAATTGTTTGCTCTGTGCTACCATCAAACCAAAGATAAGCGTATCCATCTGGAGCAATCAACTCAACAGAACTACCTTCACATACTATGATAGGAGCTGGTTGAGGCTCATCTGGTCCTCCGAATGATACTATGTAAGTCAATACTTGTGTACAACCAGCCACATTTGTAATGGTGACACTACTAACTCCTGGTTCTGTAACTTCTATACTTTGAGAAGTACTTCCTTTGTCCCACAAATAAGTGTATCCAACAGGAGCGGTCAAGGTAGCAGAAGTCTCAGGGGCACAAACTACCACAGGATCAGGTTGAGACTCATTTGGTGCTTCTTCAAATGTTACCACATATTCAATGGTAACATCACAGCCATTCTCATCTATCAAAGTTACAGCGTAAACTCCTGTCTCTGTCACAACAACTGTCTGATTGGTAGAACCATCAAACCACAAGTAAGTAAATCCTGAAGGTGCCTCTAATCCAATAGCTGCTCCTTGACAAACCGTTACTGGAGCTGGAGCATCCACAACAGGAGTCTCATTTATTGTAACATCATAAATCAATTCTTGAGTACAACCATTATCATCTGTAATGACTACTGAATAAGAACCTGACTCATCTGCAACATTGGTTTGATCAGTAGTTCCATCAAACCATACATAAGTATATCCATCTGGTGCTGCCATAGTATATGGAGCATCATCTGAACATAATACTACAGCTTCTGGTTGATCCTCTTCAGGCCCTTCATTCACTACAATATCATAAGTCAAAGTTTGAGAACAACCATCATCATTCGTAATGTCAACTGAGTACATACCCGAAGCACCTACTTCAATGCTTTGGCTATTGCTTCCATTTGACCAAGTATAAAGGTAACCATCTGGAGCAGTCAGTGTATACGGAGTATCTTCTTCACATACTTCAATTGTTTCTGGAGCTGGTTCATCTGAACCAGAGAATACAGTGACTTCGTAAGTTAACTCTTGACTACATCCATTTGCATCTGTAATGGTCAGTGCATAAGTACCTGAAGTACTTACCTCTAATGTAGCATCAGTATTACCATCACTCCATTGATAAGTATACCCTTCAGGTGCCATCAATGTAACTGGTACAGCATCTTCACAAACTCCAATCATATTGGGTTGTTCCTCATTTGGTCCATCTACTATATTGACAACATAAGTCAATAAAGCAGTACACCCATTTTCATCTTCAATAATTAACTCATAGATACCTGTAAAGCTAACATCCAATGTTTGTCCATCACTTCCATTGCTCCAAAGATATTCATATCCATCTGGACCTTCTAAAATAACAGGTAAGTCATCTGCACAAACAGTAATTGGATCTGGATCTGGTATCACAGGACTTGGATTCACAATAACTTCATAAACCAAATCTTGAGAACAGCCATTTTCATCTGTAATACTTAGCTCATAAGAACCTGAAGCATTTACCTCTAGTGTTTGATCATTACTACCATTAGCCCAACTGTATGTATAAGCATCTGGAGCTGTTAAAATATATGGCGTATCTTCTTCACATACTTCTATCAACTCAGGATCATCTTCTGTTGGATTGGCATTGATTGTTACAGACGCCAGTGCCATAGCTGTACAACCCAACTCATCCATTACTTCTAAGCTTATGTCATAAGTACCAGGCATCATCATTGTATAAGTAGGTTCAGCACTTGTATCATCATCAAAACTACCTGCTGTAGCACTCCAACTATAGGTATAATTGGTACCCATTAATGAACTAGAGAAATCCACACTCTCTCCTTGACATACAGCAATCTCTGAAGGAATGATACTGACCTCTAGAGATTCAGATATTTCGACCTCTGTACTAGCAGAACCTTCACATCCATTAATGTCTGTTACTGTTACAGTATAAGTTCCTGCATCAGAAGCTTCTGGATTTTGCTCATTAGAACTGAAGCCATTTGGTCCTGACCAAGTATAAGCTTCAAAACCATCTGCAGCTGTTAGCAATATAGTTTGTGCAGCACAAACTGGACTATTACTTGAAGGATTAGGATTAGGCGTAGCAAATACCACAATTTGATTGCAGTTATCTAAATCTATGTCTAAACAAATGTTTGCATCCAAGCTGGTAATGGCATCTGAAAGACCATCCCCAAGCATCACAGGTGCTCCATCTTCTGTCACATAGTTCAAGGCATACGCACAATATACTCCAGGAGCTTGTACTCCAAAGTCGCCACTTTCACTCATTGCTACAATCTCATCAGAGTCCTGACTTGTCAATACATATACTTGTGTAAACAGTGCCAACATTTGGTAATCACTGGCACCTACTCCAGTAAGCACATCACCTTCACAGAATGAATCTTCCGCTATTGTAATGTTTCCTGCATTGGCATCACAAGCCTTTACACAATCTTCAAATAAAGTATCCAATGCAGCTGTACAGCCATTGAGTTCATCTTGTACAATCAATGAATATACATTGCTTGAAGCTGCAATATCATCAAAGTAGAATGTATTTCCACCAAGAGATTCAAAACTTCCTCCATTGACACTTACTGCATATTCGCCAGAACCACCTTCAAATAAGAAGGTAACAGAATGTACATTGGTATTTTCATCACATTGATCATCAAACGTTATGCTAATTGGTGAATCTTCAATTGTGATTTCAGTACAATCTCCATTTTCGTCTCCAATATCAAAACAGAAATCAAAGATACCTGTCAAGAATACAGCTATGTTGTCTCCAATTACTGGTTCAATACCATCTTCTGTTACATAATTGTATTGATAAATACAATAAGTTCCTGCTGCCAATTCACCAAAGTTTCCATCAGCTGCTATTGCAACAACTATATCATCTTGAGTCAAGATATGCGTTTGAACAAACAAACCACCAGCAGTTAAGAAACCTTCACTTCCAACTACAACTGATTGTCCAGTACAGTAAGAACCGCCAGCAGCTACTCCTGTCAAGGAACCAGCTTCTGCATCGCATCCTTTGGTACAATCGCCGAATGTATCCATATAAATAGCAGTACATCCGCTCTCTAAATCGGTTAACTCAATCATATAAGCTGTTTCTGGTGAACCAGCAATTCCATCTGAGAAGATGTCTCCTTCATAGAATACAGGATCACCTCCATTGATAGAAAGGTTGTATTGTCCAGAACCATTTACAAATTCAAATACCACATCGTGGAAACTTGAATTTTCATCACAATCATCCTCAAAAATAGTAATCAATAAATTACAATCGCTTGCTCCCACGCTAAAGGCGGCACCCAAGCTTGGATCATTGCCCTCATTGAGTTCATAACATGCCATATCAGACAAAGCTCCCAATACATCTATTGCGCTTTCACCAATTAAGCCAGTAGGGAATGCCATTTGAATTTCACTAAATGTAGTAATCAATGCATTCAAAACGTGTACTTGGTAAGAACCATCAGACAAATTAGAGAAAGTACCATTGGTTGAAAGGCTTGCAATGGTATAATCTTCACCTTGAGTTGCCAAGTAAAGTGTAATGTAATTAGAACTTGTATTATTGCCACTTACTCCCAATACCACATCTTCACCACTTTCATATGCTCCACCATCAGCCAAACCAGTTAAGGTTCCCGCCTCAGCTTCACACAAAGCGGCTTCTACTTCAATAGTAGCCAACCAACCTTGATCACCATTGTCAAAGTCATCTTCACCTGTCAATATAAAGATCAAACAGTTTCCAGCTCCCATAGAAGTAATCACACCACCATTTGGTAAATCCTCTACAGATAGACCACAGAAGCCACCAGTTGTGCCATCTTGTCCACCCATAACTTGCATATCAGCTTCCGTTATTTGTTGATCTCCATCTACATCTTCCCAAATCTCCAAGTTATCCCAACAACCATCGGCTGCTCCTGGCTCAACTTCAAATTGAGAGAATGTAATGACCAAAGTTTGTCCCAATGTCTCTGGACAAATTATAGTAGTATCAGGGCTAGTAAATGCGCCTGGATACACCTCATCGGGTCCTCCTTCATCTACAAAAACACCACCTGGAACTGGTGTATAAACACAAGAACCATCATCCAATTCTGCACTAGGATCAAAGTTATCAGCTAACTCGTTGGTACATCCATATACAAAGCTACCACAACTAATATCGGCAACCCATCCATCATCTGTAATAATGAAATCAGAAATCACTTCTATTGTCAAACAACCCGTTTCATTGTTTCCAGATGGGAATACCTCAAATGGCTCAAGTGTACCTGTAAACACACCTAAAACAGGAGCATTTTCATTGTTTCCATCATAAATAATGATGCCATCAAATCCTGCCTCAGTAGAAAACTCTGTAAATGAAAGGACTACAGATTCACCCTCTGTATCAGAACAATAAGTTACAAAGTAATTTTCGTCTACATCATATGGTCCGTCAGGTCCTCCTGTATCTGTGAATGTACCTCCACAATCAGCAAAGTAACAAGAACCATCTTCGATGTTTGCAGTTGCATCATAATTAAATGCTGTTGGATCTGTACAACCTGGCAACAAATCATCAGGACAACTAACACTAGCTACCCAACCTGGATTATTAAAAATAAAGTCTGAAGAGAACTGAGCTGTCAAACAACCTGTTTCATTGGTTGCAAAAACAGGATTTGGAATTTGATTACCTGTTAAACTAACAATGAATGGAGCTGTAACAGATGTTCCATCAAAGAAATTCAAGAAGTCAAATCCATTCTCCACATCAAACTCTGTAAATTCTACCAAAGCAACCTCACCTGCCTCTGGATTATCTGGACAAATGGTCCAAACAATATCTGTATTGTCTTCATAGTTGTTCAAAGCCCCTCCTGGATCAGTGAATGTCTCACCACAAGCAACGGAGTACAAACAAGATCCATCTTCTTCTTCTGCATCTGGATCAAAGTTGTCTGCAAATGGGTCAGTACAACCAACAGTTACTTCCTCAAATAGGATACAGAAGTCTCCTTGGTCTCCACCAAAGCCATCAAGCAATAAGTAATAGGTTACACCAGCTTCTGTATTGATGACCAATTGAGATAAGAACAATGGTCCACTATCATCATCACAAGCTACCTCTGGTCCATCACAAGAACCTTCGTATAATGCCATTTGAGAATCGGTCAATGGTTCAGCACTAATGCCAGAACAAGATATATCACCTGAAATCAAATAAGGATTGCCATCTCCTACAAAAGTAAAGTATACTGTATTGTCTAAAGAAACATCAATGAAACAGCTAGGTGGTGGAGAATCCTCTGATGCAGTTGCTGACTCGTTTGTAAATGGTCCATTGAATACCCCATCTCCAACTGTCAATGAAATTGCATCTACACATTCGTCATTGTCTGGAATGAACACTTGAGTAACATTCAAACAGAAATCACCTTGTGTACCATTAAAGCCATCTACTAATAAATAATAAGTCGTTCCAACTTCAGTTTGTACTGTTATTTGAGAAAGCAAACCAGCACCACTATCATCATCACACGCAATTTCTGGACCATCACAAGAACCTTCAAACAAAGCAAATTGCGTATCACCATTTGGTGATAATATACCTTCACATCCTATATCAGAGAAAATAGAATAAGCATTTCCGTCTCCTTCAAAAGAGAAGTATACTGTATTTTGGTAAGCATCTTCTGCAAAGAAACAACCTCCTGTTACAGCTGGCTCTGTAGAAAGTGTAGAGAACAAGTTGGTAAATGGTCCATTGCTTGCTCCATCAGCTAAAACAATTGGCGTTGCTTGTACACACTCGTCATTTTCTGGGGCTTCATCTTTCTGAACAGCAATACAATACTGCCCTTCTGAACCTGCAAATCCATCTACCAATATATAATAAGTCGTTCCAGCAACTGTTGAGATAGAAACTTCTGATAACAAACCAGTTCCACTATCATCATCACAAGCAATCTCTGGTCCATCACAAGCACCTTCAAATACCGCCATTTGGGTATCAAAGTTACCAGAAATGATTCCTCCACAACCTGTACTAGTTGAAATCAAGTAATCACTTCCATCTCCTACAAATGTATAATAAACAGTATTTTGATAAGGATCATCTATAAAGAAACAGCCTGGTGTTACATCACCTTCTGTTGATGTTGACGCCCCTGCATTAGAAAATGGTCCATTCAAACCTTCAACTACTTCTATAGCATCTTCACATTCATCATTGGCAGGTGGTGCTCCACTTTGGAAAGCAATACAGAATTCACCCTGTGAACCTGACCAACCATCTACCAATAAATAGTAAGTAGTACCTGCAGTTGTAGCAACAGTAATTTGAGACAACAATCCAGGACCGCCATCATCATCACAAGCGATTTCTGGACCATCACAAGAACCTTCAAATAAGGCAAACTGAGTATCTCCATTTAACAATTCTACACCATCACAGTTAATTGAAGTAATTGTATATTCTTCACCATCTCCTTCAAAAGAGAAATAAACCGTATTTTGGTAAACGTCTTCTCCAAAGAAACAATCTGGTGTTACAGCCCCTTCAGTTGTTGTCGCAAACTGGTTGCTGTAAGGTCCATTCACTACACCATCACCAACGCTCAATCCAATTGCATCTGGACATTCATCATTGGCAGGTGGGAAAGATTCTGGACAAAGAGCCGCAATGTCTCCTATCTGAGAAGCATCTATCAACAATTCTGCTGAACAATCAGGATTATTAGAACTAGTTATGGTTACTGTAATCGGCCCACCAGCCAAGTCAGCAGGTGTAATACCAATCAAACCGATAAAACCATCATTCAATTCTAATTCATCCACCAACATTGGTGGCTCACCACCACCTACTATCTCATAGACAGCGGCACCTGCAACAGTCAATGTATATGGTGCATTGTCTGGTCCGTCAATAGGAGCGACAGCCACAAAAGCCAAAGGATCAGCTGAGTTCAATGCTCCCCAATCAGAAGGACAACTTACAAATGGAATACCTGTTATATCAAAACCAGTAGCTGGTGTGCCACTTACAAAAATCAAGTTGGCATCACAAGGGAAAATACAAGAACCATCGTCTGCTGTTGCATCAGCATTGTAGTTTAGAGCTTGTGGGTTGGTACAACCTACCACAGCTTGAGCCATATTCAAACAAAACTGTCCTTCTGTTCCATTCCAACCATCAACCAAAAGGTAGTAAGTTACCCCTTCTTCTGTTTGGAAAACTACTTCAGAGAGCAAACCTTCACCTGAATCATCATCACAAGCGATTTCTGGACCATCACAAGAACCTTCAAACAATGAGAATTGTGTATCATTGTTTGCTATCTCAACGCCATCACAATCCGTACTTGAGTTGATTACATATCCATTGCCATCTCCTACAAATGAGAAGAAAACAGTTGCTTGATATGGATCTTCTCCAAAGAAACAACCCAAGCTTACATCTCCTTCAGAAGTACTAGCAAATTCATTTGTAAACGGACCATAAGCAAGTCCATCACCCAATGCCAAGTCAATCGCATCTACACACTCATCATTTTCTGGTCTTGAAACACCTTCTATATTGATACAAAAATCACCAAAATTACCATTGTATCCATCTACTAATAAATAATAAGTTACGCCTGCTTCTGTCTCTAAAAGAATAGAAGACAATAAACCATCTCCACTATCATCATCACAAGCGAGCAAAGCTCCATCACAAGAACCATCGAACAATGCAAATTGCGTATCTGTTAATGGATTGTCTCCACCACAATCGTTATTAGAGGTAATTTGATACAAATTGCCATCTCCTACAAATGAGAAATAAACCGTTGTTTGGTATGCATCTCCAATAAAGAAACAAGCAGGATCAAATATACCATCGTTTTCTGCTGTTGTAAATTCGTTTGAGTAAGGTCCATTGTTGCTACCTGCTACCAAATCTATTGCTGTAGCCATCGCACAATCGTCATTGGCTGGACCATATATACATGAGCCATCATCAGAGTTGGCCGCTGGATTGTAGTTAAAGGCAGCAGGATCGGTACAGCCTGCAATATCCAATTCTGTTTGACAATCAATCATTGCTACCCAACCATCTTGTTGGACAAACCCATCAGAAGAGAACAAGAAAGTAATACACTCGTCAAAGTTACCACTTGTAACGACCCCTTGGTTTGGCAAAGCTGTAATGTCATCTCCACAGAATCCACCGCTTGTCTCATCTTGACCACCTGGAGCTGGTGTACCACCATTTCCGTCTGCATCTGTACCATAAATGATTTGTAAATCATCCCAACAACCATCAGCAGAACCATCCTCTACAATAAAGTCACTAAAGTTGACCACCAATATGGTTCCTGGATCAGGACAAATGGTCACTGCGCTGTTTGACTCATCTGGATTGTACAAACCATCTTCTCCACCTGTATCAGTAAAGATACTACCACAACCAGGTACACAAGAACCATCGTCTTGAGTCGCCGCTTCATCATAATTGGCAGCTGTGGGATCAGTACAACCTAAAATATACTCACAAGAACCATCGTCATTGGTTGCAGCAGGATCATAGTTTTCTGCAACAGGATCGGTACAACCAAATACCACTGCTCCAGCATCTACACAAGCTACACTTGCTGCCCAACCTGACAATTGAACACTACCATCTGATTGGAATACAAAAGTCAGACAACCAGTAGGATTGCTTGCCACAATTTCGCCTGGTGCAGCCGTTCCATCTGTTGCACTTTCAAAGCACCAACCATCTGTTGAGGCTCCTCCAGAAGATATAATTGCAGCAGGATCAGCTGTATCTGAATCATAAATGAACAACTCATCCCAACAATCACCAGCTCCCAGACCTTCTACCAAGAACTCAGTAAAAGTAACTTGTACCAACTCATTGGCATTGTCTGGACAAATGGTAATGGTCTCATCTGAACTAGCTAAATAATCACCGTCAGGTCCACCTGCATCAAAATAAGCACCTCCACAAACTGGCAAATACTCACAAGAACCATCATCTTGGGTTGCATCTGGATTGTAATTAGAAGCCAATTCATCTGTACAACCATCTATATAGGCACAAGAACCATCATCCACTGTTGCTGCTGCATCATAGTTCTCTGCAATTGGATCAGTACAACCAAATACCACATCTGACAAGCATGTAATGCTGGCATTCCATCCATCTTGTACAATAAATCCATCAGAGAAAAAGACAAAAGTTAAACATCCATCATCACTCGTTGACGTAAAGCTTGCCCCATTGATATTGCCATTGGGAGCTGAGTCATCTGAACAGTAATCACCTAAGAATGTTCCATCAGTGCTACCACCATCATATACTGATAAATAATCCCAACAACCAGTACCGTTGCTTCCTGTTCCTCCCGAACCTTCAATCGCTGCATCTTCATTGAATGTTACCTGAACAACATCACCTGAAACTTCAGGACATATAATAGTCGTATCCTGCAAATTGAGTCCATACTCTCCATCTACACCACCATCATCCAAAAAGACACCTCCACAGGAAGACGAATACTCACAAGACCCATCATCTTGGGTTGCATCTGGATTGTAGTTAGAAGCGGTCTCATCTGTACAACCGAAAATATATTCACAAGAACCATCGTCTACATTCGCATTTGGATTGTAGTTTTCAGCAATAGGATCTGTACAACCCTCTACAATAGCCGTCAAACAACTTACCGTTGCAGCCCAACCATCTTGGGTTGTTGAAACATCTGAATTGAAAATAAAAGTCAAACAACCATCAGCAGCATTAGAGGTAAATACAGCCCCCGCAATATCAAAGTTGGGTCCAACTGTATCAGAACAGTAATTACCTAAAAAATTACCACCTGTTCCTTCACCTTCATACACTGCCAAGTAATCCCAGCAGCCAGTACCATCGCTACCAGTACCACTGGTTGCTTCAATCTGAGCATCCTCATTAAAGGCTACCTGAACAATTTCTCCAACATTGTCTGGACAAAAGACCATTGTATCTGACTCATTGTTCATATACTGACCATCTTCTCCTCCAGAATCGGTAAACAAAGAACCACAAACTGGATTTGTTGTTACACCACATACTTCATCAAAGGTCGTATTTAGTGTACCCAAGCTACCATTGGCATATTTATTCTCTGGAATATCTGTATCATCATTAAAATTACTACCAGACTCATCTTCTGGAATGCCATTCTCTGTACCAACAAATGCCAAATTGGGATCTCCAAAAAAGTCCAACACATCAAAACAGATGGTCGAAACATCTACATAAGCTCCCGCCACACTAGGACAAGCAAAAGTTTGAAAAGTTGTTGGCAAATCCAACACTACAGTAATCAATACTTCACCTGGAACATTTCCGTCATAGCTATGCGTAGAATAAGGTGTTCCACCCTGACCACCATTGGCAGTCTCACACTCAGGATTGAGTGTATCTTGATCATCATCAAAATTGATAGAAGTGTACGAACCTGTTGTAGCTCCTGTCCCTCCATTGACATTGCTTCCTGCAAATGCTAAAACGCTGTTATCATAAGAGAGTCTAATCGAGCCACTACCCAGGTATTCCGCACCACCAACACCCTCTAATTGGATGTTGACACAATAGGAGTTGTCAGCACAACTACTACTGTTGGGAGCAAATTGGTAGTTAATAGATTGTCCACTTACATATAATAAAGGGACAATTAAGAAGGCAAAAAAGAGCGAGCCTAATTGTGTAGTTTTTCTAATCATAATACGTATTTATGGCTTAATTATTCCAATTTTGGGCAAGTACAGTATTGGTTTTGGATGGTAAGTGTTTTTCGGAACCATACTAGCCACCCCAAATCTAGGAAATAATTGCGACAAATTATACATTATATACTGATTATATAACATGATTTTTATTTTTTGTCCATCATATTTGAGCAAATAAGGTAAGTCTAAATTTTAAAATTATTTGGGGGCAATGTCATTGGCTCTAGGCTGCGTTCGCTCTGGTTATCGGGCGCATGCTTTAGGCTTTGCACCAAGGTTCATCCACCCGCTTCGTCCTACACTTCTAAAAAAGTCAACAGTGACACCTTTCATCTTTTAGGAAAAATTAAGATATATAAGTAGTCAGACAAATTTATCTTAACATTTTTGATGGCTTCTTTTTGGCTTCTACTTCGTTGAAAATACTCGCCTTAGCTCTGCTAGGACTGCGTTTTTCGCCTTGTATAAGCTCAAAAATAAGCTCATCCCAAATATAACCTTAATTATGTCAGACTACTTAAAGTGTTCATTTTTTTACCAATTCAAAGGTGTCACCTTTATGTTTGATAGAAATTTCAGATTCCGACGGAGGAACAACAGAAGCGAAACTACGCCCGATAGTAGCGGATACCCCGAGTAGGGGCGAATTGTATTCGCCCAATACAAGGAGTAGAAGCGGATAGCGGGGAGACACCCACCCACGAAGCAGTCAACGTTCCGTCCAAAACATCAACACGCATCATCATAAATGCATCTAAATATGACACCTTTTCTTAAAAAAACCTACCTGGTTTTAAAGGCATCACCTTTTGAAAATAAAAAAGCCCCAAACCCAGCAAGCTGGAGTTTGGGGGTGAAAAACGAAAAACAACAACACATTTATGAAAAACACACAGCCCAGTATACTGTATATCTTATCGCTTGATGAGCTTAAAGCTTGTTGTAGTTTGCTCAGTAGCTGCTTTGAGCACATAAATGCCAGAAGGGTAATTGGTCATATCCCACTCCATACCATTAAGCTCTGTATTGAGTGTTCGTTCTTCAAGCAGTCTGCCTTGAGCATCCAACAAGTACAAATGAATATTTGCAAAGTTGGTTTGTGAGAAAAGATTGAAGTTTTGCTCTACTACATTGGGAACGACCATTAACTGCAAATCTTGAAACTCATCATTTGTTACTTTAATTACTTTTGAATGGCTTACATTTTGATACCAGTCTACTTCTTTTAATCTGTAGTAAGTTTGTCTAGCAGGCTGCTTGTCTACAAACTGATACGTTTGAATGGTATTGCTATTACCTGCTGCTTTGACAGTGCCAATGGATTCAAACATTCGTCCATTAACAGAACGTTCAACAACAAAGTAATCTAATTCTTTTTCAGAAGCTGTCTGCCAATCCAACACATTTTCCCCTCTTTGTGCTTTGCCCTCAAAATTGAGCCAGCTAACCTCTGTCGAAATACAGTCTATCATTGAATTTTCGAGTGTAATTTGACATTCTGGATGGTCTGCTACAAAAATAGTGTAAGAGTAGCCCATTCCATTTTCGAGTCCTACAAATACAAAGTTGGGAGCAGGTACAAACTCAAATACACTAGCGGTCAAATTGTTGATGATGGTATATCCGTTGTTGCCAGGGGTGCCTCCTTGAAAGCTCAGTAGTACATCAAAAGTATTGGAAGTGCTTGAACAAATGACAGCTGCTTCTGCCTCAAAATCTTCACAGAAATTTTCGACCATATCATTACCTGATCCTGTAAAGCTTGTACCAATGTCCTCTGGGTTGGTTTCGACGACTGCCTGACCATTTCGGCAAGCACAACCTTCCATATCAGAGTTATTTGGAGTAAATCGAGCAATAGGTTCTACATTTGCATTTGTTTTATCTACCTTAAAGGCTCTATCTGGAAATACCTGCGCTTGTTCGCCCGTCACAGCATACAACTGTCCATCCTCAGCAAATGCCAAGCCTTCAAAATCCTGTACAAACATTCCTTCTGGCGTTTGAAACTGCCCAACCACACTGGCTTGTGCTGTTTGGGTATCAATGATGACCAAATAATAATCGCCAGCTCCTCCTCCATTATCGCTTATGGCATAGAGCATCCCCGTTGTAGGGTCAATGGCAATATCATCTATAGCTGATTGTGGCAAGCCTTGAACAAATATGAAATCTTTGCCAGGAGCTTCAAAAGCGTTGGGTATGATTTGAGCTGTTTGTGGGTCAATTTTAACAATGGCTGGTCCTTGCATTCCCCAAAAGAAGCCTGTAAGTGGATTGTATGTAAGCGCATCGACATCTGTAAAATTGAACAATTCTCCAGCAGCATTTTCCCCCATACCCAAAGCTGGTCCTATAGTTGTAAACTCACCTGTATATGGATCGAGTGTTCCCAGATAAGCATTGCCGTCGCTGTGTAAATTGACAGTATAAATAATACCACTATCATCCATTGCAATGGCTTCGACCTCTTCGACTAAGCTAGATGGCTGAGGATTGTCTTGCATTCCGTGCATTCCAATAGTTGCCCATTTTCCAGAGTAACGGTTAAAAATTCTCAATTCGTTGGGGCGTTCTGCTACTGCATAGCAAGCAGTAGTATTCCCATTGTAAGCAATAAAGTTGCCTGTTGAACAATCGTTCCCATCAAAACTGGCATTGGTCAAATCTACAGGAATAGCACTACTACCATTGACAAAAACAGCATTTTCGGGCAAATCTTCGAGATTTGGTTCAATGACATAGCAGTTGAATCCTGTTTCTTCGGGCAAAGACCAGCTAACAATAAGCTTGGGATGGTTGGCATTGTTGGCACTTCCAGCAGAACGGGCTCTAAAGGTTCCATTCGCTCCATTGGGGTCTGTTAAAAACAACATCAAGGGACTAGTGGTTTTCCAGCCAGGCATATTGACCAATTCCTGAACAATTTCGCTAAGGTCAGGTGTTTGAACAAATTCGCCTCCTACCCATTGACTTGCCTCCAATACCCAGTCAGTAAAAGCAATGCTAGGATTGTCGTTTAAACGCTGGGAAAGTGATGCCGCTCCTACTCCTGAAATAATCGATGCAGCCTCGGTTGTTGCTTCGGCACTGATGCGTTGTATGGTGCTTCCTGTCCCATTTTGTCTTGCATTGAACTGAATGTGTGCGCTGTTGATGGTCGCTCCAAAAGGAATGCCTGTATCCAAAAAGCGTAAGGCAACAATTTGGTTGGTACTGCCCTGTTCGTTGCCAATGTCCAAAGAATTGCTCAATTTGTCTACCGTGCCAGTGGCGATATTTTCTTCGGCATCATTTTCGTTTAAAACAGCAGTTGAATCAAGGACTGTTTGAGCTGGTCCACCTTCAAACAAATTGGCAAAAGTAAACAAACCTGTTTTGCCTGTGGTTTCTACATCTAAGAGCACATCTCCTGCATTGACTATCCCATTACAATCTCTATCTCTAAACAAATTGACTCGTACTTGTTTTTGCAAGTGGTCCGCTTCATCTACTTGTCCTACAGTCGTTCCATCATCTAAAATAACTCCTCCTGAAATACTGCATTGAGCAGAAAGTGTTTGAACAATACAACATGTCAAAAATACAAAAAGTGCTTTCAATATTGTTTGTTTGTTGTAGTGATTCGTTTTCTTCATTTTTCTAATTTTTTAAAGTGAAAAAGCATCAAAATTTGGAAGTACAGATGCACTACAAACAATAGGTAACTCAAAAAAAATAAATATTGTAATGCTTGGTTACCAAAATAAGTGTTATGTACTATATAAATACTAAGAGAATTACCTATATTAGATAAAAAGACAACTTATGAGTGATTCAAAGAAAAACAAAGTAGATACTCCATTGGCGATCAGTAGAAAAAATATATTTGGGGAAGCTCCTATCATTGTCAATGAGCTATTAGATGGCTGCCTGTACTCTGGTTTTTTTGGCACATTGGATTCGGCTCGAATGAAAGGAGTAATGGATTCTATTTTAAATATAGTTGGTCCATCCGACTATGAATATTTGATTGTAGATTTAAACAATGTAGACATCATTGATTCTGCCATTGCTAGTCATTTAATCAAAATGACAAAAACATTGCAAATGCTTGGATTAGATGTAATTTATTGTGGTATCAAACCCATTGTCGCCCAATCAATGATTTCGGCTGGCATTGTGATTGGCAATAATATAATGGTTAAAAATATGCGGCTTGCACTTAAAGAAGTATTGAAAAGAAAAGGCTTAAAAGTTGTCCCCATTGATAACAATTGACATTCATACAGAAAAAGACGTGGCACTAGCCAGAATGCATGCAAATCAATTAGCCAAACAGATGGGTTTGGATACGCTCGCTTGTGCCGAGGTTAGTTTGGCTGTCTCCGAAATTTGTAGCAATGTCATCAAACATGCTCAAAGGGGCGGGTGTGAATTGTCCTTGAGCAATCAAGACAAAATATTGGAAGTTAAAATAAGTGACCAAGGACCAGGCATTGCCAATATAGCCTTGGCAATGCAAGAAGGTTTTTCGAGCAATAAAAACAGTTTGGGACTGGGCTTAGAAGTAGCCGAACGTTCAATGGACAGCTTTCACATTCGTTCCATACCACAGCAAGGGACAACTGTTTTGATGCAAAAATTTAAGCCTTTGACAGCTGATGAAATCCAATACGGAATCATTTCGTTATCTGACGAAAATTACCAATTCAATGGAGATGCTTATTTTATCAAAGAATTTGATGGTGACAAGGTTTTACTGGGAATCATTGACGGCTTGGGTCAAGGCTACCAAGCTTCTTTGTATTCCAGTGCTGTAAAAAAAACTTTAGAGCAAAACTACCGACAACCCTTGGACAAACTGATTGTTTTGTGTGATGATTTTTTAAAGGAAAAAAATATGGATGGAAGTGTTGCAGTGAGTTTATTGTTGCTTCAATCACAAAAGATGCAATTTTGTGGAATTGGTGATACACACTGCTACTACCAAACAGCAAAAGATATTCAAGCTTTATTTCAAGTAGAGGGCACCATTGGGCTACACCAATTCCCAAGTCTTAAACTTATTGAAAAAGAATTAAGCTCTGATAGCTGTTTTATTTTATGTACAGATGGCATCAAGACTCAGATAAATTTTGATGGTATCGACTGGACTCAAAATCCACAACAGATTGCCCACAATATATTTAACGATTATCACAAAACTTATGGTGATGTAAGTATTTTGGTATGTAAATACTATGTTTAATGCAAAACTTTACTG
>JAHDIA010000026.1:0-3221 GCA_020631035.1 Chitinophagales bacterium
GATTCTTTTATCTGTTCAAAAATACCTATCTTTACATTAATGAAATTTATATTTTAAATGTAAATTTTTTCATAACTAAGTAGTCTGACATAATTAAGGTTATATTTGGGATGAGCTTATTTTTGAGCTTATACAAGGCGAAAAACGCAGTCCTAGCAGAGCTAAGGCGAGTATTTTCAACGAAGTAGAAGCCAAAAAGAAGCCATCAAAAATGTTAAGATAAATTTGTCTGACTACTTAATTATTAAACCCTAAAACTAATTAAAATGAGCATTACTTTAAGTCAAGCCCAAAAAATTGTAGCTGTAGCCCAAGAAAAAGCCGCCAGCATTGACACCAAAATGAACATCGCCGTAGTAGACGCTGGAGCCAATCTAGTAGCCTTTGCCCGTATGGATGGTGCCTGGTTGGGTTCGCTCGACATCTCCATCAAAAAAGCCAAAACGGCACGCTTCTTCGATATGAATACGGGGGACATTGGAGGGCTTTCTCAGCCAGGCGGTTCACTCTACAATATCGAACATTCCAATGGCGGTCTCATTACCTTCCCAGGTGGCGTACCCCTCAAAAATAGAGAGGGAGAAATCATCGGAGCCATCGGTGTAAGCGGCAGCACTGTCGAAAACGACCACACCGTTGCAGCCGCAGGAGCCGAAGCTGTTTGATGAAAAAATTGTGAAAATATGGAAAGAGGCATTTCAATTCATTTGGAATGCCTTTTTTGTTTTTTAGAACGGAATGTTGAGTGCTTCGTCTTTTTGTGTCTCCCTGCTATCCGCTTTTACTCCTCCCCTGTAGACGTTGCACGCAACGTCTCTACGGGTGCGGGGTAACCGCTTCTATCAGGCGTAGGTGGCATGTTTTGTCCTTCGTCCGTTGGAGAAAATTCACGAATCTTCAATTTTGAATTTTCAATCTTAAATCAAATAAAAAAAAGCCATCCCGCATATATAAAAAATAGACAGAATGGCTTTGCATATTAATAAGGGTAGTAATGAGGGCTTACTAGATATAAATATGAAATGGTTTATGTTTGATGTTGTTAATTTTCATTAGACTTCAAACCATATTTATCTAGTAAATAAACCAAAGAGGTGATAGAGGCAGCCCCCAATTCCAATTCCCTTTTATTGACTTCTTCAAATACATCATTAGATGCGTGGTGGTGGTCAAAGTACCTTTGTGAATCAGGTACAAAACCAATCAAAGGTACGTTTTGTTCTCGTAAATACCCAATATCTACCCCACCAAATCCCTTATCGAGGTGGTGCAAACCATAAGGATCTAACAATTCTGCCCATTTTTCGACTTCTTTCAAGGTGTTTTCCTGTATGTCAGGTATTCCATCAAAGCTAAATCCACGAGGGGTAAACCCACCTCTATCTGACTCAATAGCTGCCAAATGTTTCCAGCCTTTCTCCTTCGATTCTTTGGCATACTGAATGGCACCATTGGGACCGTTTTCCTCATTCATATACAATACACAACGCAAAGTATACTTTGGACGAATGCCCAACTCCTTAAACAAGCGCAAAACCTCAATAGAATGAACAGAGCCCGCACCGTCATCGTGTGCGCCTTCGCCCAAATCCCAGCTATCCAAATGCCCACCAATCAAAATGTACTCATCGGGGTAAGTACTACCAATGATGTCTGCTACTACATTGTGCGACAACTTATCTGGCAAATTCTTACAAGACATTTCAATGTGTACTTTCAACTTAGAATTTTCACGCAATTTCTTACTCAACAATCTCGCTCCATTGGTACTAATGGCAGCGGCAGGTATTTTCTTTACATCTTTTTTGTAGCGTTGCACACCTGTATGTGGCAAATCATCTTGGCGCAAATTCATTGAGCGTACCAAAACAGCCAAGGCTCCAAAAGGTGCAGCCGTACTTGCCCCACTCGAACGTTGGTCTACACAACCACTATAAGCCGCAAAAGTACTGATCAAACGAGGCTCCATTGGACGATTGTAAAAGACAATTTTGCCTTTCAAGTTTTTTTCTCCCAACTTTTCAATCTCATCAATGCCAAATACCTCAACTACTTCCCCTTCAATCCCACCTGCTTCTGTTCCAACAGAACTACCCAAGGCACAAATATTGACAGGAATCACCTCCCCATCAGGCATTCTGATTTCTGCGGTTTCTTTAGCTCCTCTGACCCAGTGTGGCACCATTACCTCTTGTAACCAAACGGTATCAGCAATCTCACTCAAGACCTTTTTTCCCCACTGTACAGCTTTATCGGCTCCTTCTGAACCACTCAAACGAGGACCAATATCCTTACAAAGCTCACGCAAATTCTCATAACATTGTCCTTCTGTCAATTCCTTATCAAAAATCTTCCGCAACATTTCCTCATCCTCTGACTGTCCCACCACCAAAAGTGGAACCATCAATAAAAGCATAACAAAAAACTGTTTCATATATACTAGGTTTAATTTTCAACTAAAAACAATAAAAAACCACCAAGAAACGCACAATTTACCCTCAAAACTTTGAAATTTGTGCATTCAAAATAATTTGAGCTTTTACAGTTTGGTAGCAAAGCCCCCAAACTGTAAAAGCTAATTTAATCAATAAAACCACATCATGCATCACCTCAACATAGAAATCAAAGCCAAATGCCCAGAAGCTGCCAAAATTCGCCAAATTCTTGAAGAACACAAGGCAGATTTCAAAGGATTGGACCACCAAATAGACACTTACTTCAATTGCAATGAAGGTCGGCTCAAATTGCGTGAAGGCAATATCGAAAATTCCCTCATCCACTACATGCGAGTCAACCAAGAAGGACCCAAACGTTCAGAAGTCATTTTGTACAAAACCAATCCTGATAGCAAACTCAAAGGATTGCTCACGGCAGCACTTGGCATCAAAACAGTGGTAGACAAAAAGCGAGAAATCTACTTTATCGAAAACGTCAAATTCCACATAGACGAAGTCAGGGACTTAGGAGCGTTTGTCGAAATCGAAGCCATCGACTATGCCCATACCATTGGAGAAATGAAACTTTTGCAACAATGCAACCACTATATGGACCTTTTTGAGCTAAATAATGAGGCGTTGGTCGCTCATTCTTATAGCGATTTGATGCTGGGAAAAAGCTTTTAAGTCACTGATTTAGCTAGAATTGATTGAATTTCAAGCAAAATGGCGATACCTTAGGAACTAAGACAGTCAAAAAGCCGTATCTTTGATTATTAAACAAAT
>JAHDIA010000026.1:3321-14267 GCA_020631035.1 Chitinophagales bacterium
CTTATTGCCATATTAACACTTAATACAGTAGCACACACTGCTGGGGCGATAGGAGTAGGTGCAGCAGCGGTAAAATATTACCAAGAGAAATCTGTATATGGATTGTCTATAGCAGAAGTTATTGTTCCTGTTTTAATGACCATTACAATTTTGATTGCTTCTGAAATCATTCCCAAAACCATAGGAGCAACTTTTTGGAAACAACTAGCGGGCTTTACCACTAGAACCCTAGATATTATGGTCAAGTTTATGAAGTATACAGGTTTGCTATGGGTACTTCAATTGTTTACCAGTTTTTTTGGAAAAAAAGAAAAAAGTGTTTTCAGTAGAACCGACTATGCTACTATGACCGAAATGGTCACCGATCAAGGTGTCCTCAAAGAAGGTGAGTCTAAAATCATTACCAATTTATTGCATTTTAATAAGATAAAGGTAAAAGAACACTATACCCCACGAAACGTAGTAGAGTTGGCACAAGAAGATATGACCATCAAGGAATACTACGAAGCACACAAAAAATACTTCCCATTTTCTCGTATTCCATTGTATGGAAAAGACCTAGACCAAGTTACTGGCTATGTCCTCAAAGATGAAATGTTGGCAAGTATAGCTGAAAACCAAGGCAATAAAAAACTTAAAGAAATCAAAAGAGATGTGGTCTTTGTCAAAGATGATATGCCAATGCCTGCTTTACTCAACAAATTGTTGGAAAAAGACAGTGTACGTGGCAAGAGTAAACACATCGCCGTTGTAACCGACCAGTTTGGGCAAATGCAGGGAGTCATCACCCTCGAAGATGTGATGGAAACCTTATTGGGACTCGAAATCGTAGACGAACTTGACCAAGACGAAGATATGAGGGTCAAAGCAGAAAAAGAGTGGGAGAAAAGATCCAAAAACTTGGATGTAGTTGAAAATACGATAGACGATATCAAAAGAGAATTACCCAAAGAGTAGGGGCGAAATTTTTTTGCCTAATACTATCTCCTAAGTGTTTCAACATCTGTTGATTTCAAACTGAAATAAACAGATGTTGAAATCAACAAATGAGGTGACTGAACCGTCTAAAATAGCCGAAGCGTCGGACGACCGTCCTTATAGAAGCGGTTACCTCTGTAGTCTCTCCCGATTGTCCTTTCAATAGCCTCGGTATTGAAATAGATACCAGTGAACTATCGGGATTGCGGTTGTCCTGGAAGGAGTAAAAGCGGATAGCGGGGAGACAAATAGCGACGAAGCATCTCCCGATAAAATCGGGACTCCTAATTCTGACCTTAACAGCCTACAAAACAGATGAAATACCAATGTATTTTAAACCGAGAAACACTTAACGACTCTATAATATACACGTTCTCAACGAAACACTTATCAATATGCTCAGATACCTATTACTTCCGATTACTATGTTAGTTGCGGGCATCGCCATTGTCAGCTGTAAATCACAAAAAGAGGTACAAACTCAAAAAGAAGTACAAAAGTTTATGCCCGATGAGTTTATGCAAAAACAAATCGTTTTTGGCAATGGTGGCGGCTTTACAGGTTTGGAAACAACTTTCGTTTTACAACAAAATGGACAGTTGTTTAAACTCAATATGGATTCAACTTATACCGAATTGGGTATGTTGAGTGCCGAAGAAACCCAAAAGTATTTTGATAAGTTGGAAGAATGCAAAGTCAAAGAGGTGGATTTCAACAATCCAGGTAATATGTATTTTTTCCTTGAAGAAAAAGAAGGCACAGATACCCACCGCTTGGTTTGGGGAGATGAACGTATGGGAATGCCTGCCGATTCCATTAATTCATTACACGGACAACTCATTCGCCTTGCCAGAGACATTAAAGAACGAGCCGAGGATTCCGACAAAGAAAATACAGAAGAAACAAAGTAAAACATTTGAAATACTAAAAAAATCAATTCAAATGTTATCTATATACACGCCAGTATAGTTTTAAGCTTTAAATATTTCTTGGACACATTATTGTAAATACACTATGCGAATTTTTACACAGCTCCTAATAGGCCTATTATTTTCGGTCTTTGCTTTTGGACAAAGTACCACACCCTTTGACCAAAAACATAAAAAACAAGAATTACCAACAGAGGTAAATCAAAGCAATACAACAAAAGTATTGCACAATCCTTATCAATCTAGAGCATATCAAACATTGCCGCCACTTCAGAAAAACCAAATTGGTTTGTCTAAAGAAGAGTCAATTTTACAGCAAAGCCTAGACATTGACTATGCGCCCATTACTGGAATGCCCATCTTTATCAATGGTTTTCAGTATGCGAATAAAAACGCACTCAAAAGTCCTGCGCAAAAAGAAAAAGCAGCAATGGACTTTTTGGAAGCCGTACAAGAAAAGATTTGTGTAGAAAATGCTAAGGCAGAATTTGTGGTGCTCAAAAGTGAAGCCAATGAGGGACAGCAGCACATCAAATTGCAGCAGATGTATCAAGAAATTCCTGTGTATGGAGCGGAACTGATTGTACACGTCAAAGACGATGGAGCTATGAGCCTCAATGGTCGCAACCAACCAACGCCTTATATAGATAATACTGAGCCTAGTTTGTTGCCTGAAGAAGCAATAGGCATTACACATGCTGATCTTGCCCAACATAGCCACTTTGTTGAAATGAGCGAAGAGGCCAAACAAATGTTGCAATACGAACAACCCAATGTTGAGTTGGTCATCTATCCTTCTAAAACAGACTTTGGAGCATTCAATTTGGCGTATCACTTGACGGCGCGCCCCAACTTTATGGAGCGTTACGAATACTTTGTAGATGCCCATACTGGCGAAATCCTCAACCACTACAATCATACGTGTAGTTTGGTAGTGGCAGATGGACCAGCAACAGCTTCAGCAGTAGACATCAATGGCATACAAAGAACAGTCAATACTTATTTGTATCAAAACAATTACTATTTGTACGATGCTTCTAAAGATATGTACAATGGACCAATTGGCGGATTACCCAAGCCAGGAGACGGAGGAATTGAAACTTTAGATTTTCAAAATCAACCTTATACCAGTGGTAGTTTTGCCGATATTCCTACTCCAGACAACAACTGGACGAGCAATAATGAAAGAATAGGCATTACTGCCCATTACAATTCTGGGCAATGTTACGAATACTTCAAAAATACCCACAATCGTACTTCTATCAATGGACAAGGAGGGGACATCATTTCTTTTGTTAATGTAGCAGATGACAATGGTGGTGGCTTGGACAATGCCTTCTGGAATGGTCAATATATGTTTTATGGTAGTGGCAACCAGGCATTCGACAAATCTTTGGCAGCTGCTTTGGATGTGGCAGGACACGAAATGTCTCACGGGGTAATTCAAAATACAGCCAACTTAGAATATCAGGGAGAATCAGGAGCCATTAATGAATCTATGGCGGATATGTTTGGAGCAATGATTGATAGAGATGATTGGAAATTGGGAGAAGATGTGGTCAATCCGCAATTTTTCCCATCTGGTGCTTTAAGAGATATGCAAAACCCACACAATGGTGCTTCTTCTGGAAACTTTCAAGGTGGTTGGCAGCCTGCTCACTACGATGAACGTTACACTGGTTCACAAGACAATGGTGGGGTACACATCAATAGTGGAATTCCCAACAGAGCTTACTACAAAGTCGCTACTGACATTGGCAAAAGCAAAGCGGAAAAAATATATTATTATGCATTGAGCAATTACTTGACTCGTTCCTCTCGTTTCATTGATTTGCGTTTGTCAATTATTCAAGCTGCTGAGAACATCAACAGCATCAATGTGACAACGGCTGATGTCAATGCCATCAAAAATGCTTTTGCAAGCGTAGGTATTGGTGATGGTGCGCCTACCCAAACCCAAGAGGATATAGAAGAAAACAATGGAGCAGAATACATCATTAGTCTGGATGTCAATCCAGAGGACAATACCAGTTTGTATGCTTCAACCGTTCAACCAACTACAGGAGAAGATTATTCTGCTTTAACAACTACCAATATCAACCGTAAGCCCTCTATTACAGACGATGGTAAAGATTTGTATTTTATCGGAGCAGATGACAAAAAAGTCCACCACATTCGCTTGTCTACAAGTAGCAATCCTCCAACAGTTATATCAGAAGATGTACTCAACATTAGTTCAGGTTCTGTTAATGAATGGGACAATGTAGCAGTGTCAAAAGATGGTAAGAGATTGGCATTGATTTCTATTTTTATCGACAATTCAGTTTACATCTATGACCTAGATGGCAATCAAGGAATCAATCAATTAGAATTGTACAATCCTACTTTCTCTGAGGGAATTGAAACCAATACGGTACAATATGCAGATGCTCTAGAATGGGATTATACAAGCGAATACATTATGTACGATGCCTACAACATCATTGAGGGTTCGGGAGGACAAGAAGATTATGATTTCTGGGATTTGGGCTTGATTAGAGCTTGGAACCAGGGCAGTGGTACTCATAGTGATGGAGCAATTACACAAGTATTTAGCAATTTACCTGAAGGGGTGAGCATTGGTAATCCAACTTTCTCTAAAAACTCTCCTTACATTTTTGCTTTTGATTATTGGGATACGACCGAAGATCAAATCAACTTATTGGGTGCCAATTTTGAAACCAGTGAAATTGGAACCATTGTAGAAAACAATGGGGTATTGGCATATGCTTCTTATTCTATAGATGACAACCAAATCATTTATGCAAGCAAGGCTGAGAATGATTCTTGGATCAAGCGTATCAATTTGTCAAATGACAAAATTTCAGCTTCGGGCAATCCGAGTAATTTGATTCCTGTTGCGGAGTGGCCGCTTTGGTTTGCACAAGGAACCAGAGCTTTGCCAGTAGGTGTAGAGGAGGTGGAGTTGGTTTCGGAACAATTCAGTATTGCCCCCAATCCATTTGTAGACAATTTTGACGTCTACTTTAACACGACCGAAGAAGCTACTTTACAAATTTATGATGTGACGGGTAAATTGATGCAATCCTTGGAAATTGCCCCACATCAAGCCAAGCAGCACATTGCGGCTCAATCTTGGGCAATGGGTACTTATATTGCAAAATTGACAGCCAAAGATTGGACACTTAGCCAGAAATTGGTGAAGTTAAAATAGCGAATTGAAATATATCAAAAACAAAAAAGCTACTCATTTATGAGTGGCTTTTTTTTATGTATTTTTTGGAGCAAGTGTTTGGGTGCTTCGTCGCTGCTTGTGTTCCCGCTATCCGCTTTTAGTCCCGTAGGTGGGGTGGTAGACCTAACAGGTTTTTAAAACCTGTTAGGTCACCACCCCACCTACGGGAGCTAACCGCTACTATCGGGGCTAGTTTAGGACGTTTGGTTGTTTTTTTGAGGCGAATTCAATTCGCCCTTACGAGCCTACGCTTTCCATTTGATGTTGCAGCCGATGCTTGGTGTTTGGACCTCGCTTACCGCTTTGCCCGCCAATATTGCTTCTATTGCCTCACGCATATCTTTACCCGTTACAGGCTTGTCATTGCTTGGGCGTGAATCGTCCAATTGACCACGATAGACACATGTTAAATCTGCATCAAAGATGCTAAAGTCTGGGGTGCAAGCTGCTTGGTAGGCTTTGGCAACTTTTTGGGTTTCGTCGTACAAATAGGCGAAAGGCCAATTGGTAGATGCTGCCAATTCTTTCATTTTGTCGGGACCATCGGCAGGGTAGTTTTCGACATCATTGCTAGAGATGGCGACAAAACCTATTCCCTTGTCAAGGTAGTCATTGCCGAGGCTAATTAACTGTTCCCATACGTGCTTGACAAATGGGCAGTGATTGCAAAGAAACATCACGACTGTTGCTTTTTCGCCTTTTAAATCGTTTAGGCTTTTTTGTGTACCTGAAACGGTGTCTAATAAATTAAAGTCAGGGGCACTAAAGCCCAATGGTATTTGAATGGTTTCTGTAGCGGCCATTTTATGTCTTTTTATTTTAAAAATAGAAGTGCAAAGTTACGTTTTTTAAGTGAATAAAAACGAAGTTTGCGAAGGCGAGTGAACATTCTAAAATAGCCCTGATAGAAGCGGTTACCCCGCAGCGGGGCTTCGACAGGCTCAGACATTGTAGTGGTAAAACTTTCGTTTTGGGTTTTCGCTCAGTGAATCTGTCGAACTAAAGCGAGGAGTAAAAGAGGATAGCAGGCAAAGAAGTAGCGACGAAGCCGAGAACATTTGCTCCACCTTATTTTTTCCACTTTACTAATTTCCGAATTTGTAACCAAATGCTAGATAGGGGAAAACTGCGATGATATCGAAATAATAATCGTCTTCGAGGAAGCTGTTGTACATAAGGGCAAGGTCGAGATGAATTTTAGAAGCCAGTAGTCGGATGCCGTTGATGCTTGTAATGCCTTCGCCAGAATAGATGATATTTTCACTTATAAATGCAACACTTTTAAGAACTCGAGTCATGCCACTGATGCCAAATACCAAAAAATTGGAAGATTCTGTGTATTTAGGTTTGTATAAATTCTCTATGGGCAGTCCTGTTGAGAAGG
Source organism: Chitinophagales bacterium (assembly GCA_020631035.1). Classification (GTDB taxonomy): domain Bacteria; phylum Bacteroidota; class Bacteroidia; order Chitinophagales; family UBA2359; genus JAHDGP01. Next base: position 9,848 of record JAHDIA010000026.1, read on the forward strand.
ATATATTGTGGTTTTGAGAACCATAAGTGAGTGAAAGATAAGGAAAACTAAGGTCGCCAGGATCACTTTTTCGGTCTTTTAGTAGAGGTAATACGCTATAGAATCCAACCCCTATGTAAAAGTTGTGTGTAGGATTGAAGGAATAACGAGGGTTGATGTAGATGCTGGGGTTGCCATTGATTATGGTTGAAATGAATTCAAATCCACCCATTAAGGTAAGTTTGTCGGTTAAGCCATATTCAAAATGATTGAGTACCAAATAGGTATTTCGGTAATAAACTGCATCTTTTTTGAGGGGAATATTGGAATGTGTAACAAAATAGTGTGTTGCAGAATGGTTGGGAAATATCTTCTTTTTGGGTTTTGACTCTTGTAAAGCCTCAGTTGTATTGGTTGAGGTTTGAGCAAGACTGTACACGCTTGTCAAACAAGCTAAAATGATGGAAAGCCAGAAAAATTTGCTAACAAAATAATGCATAATGGAATAGAAGGGTGTATTGTGTTTAAAAAGAGTTGTCAAATATATTTAAAATGAATGGATATTTGTAAATATTTACTGATATTATAAACGCAGCTTCATTGAAATGGGTTGTTTGTAGATGGTTTCATTTTATTTACCTTTGCATCGAATCAAAAAAAGCGTCATTCAATCTGTCGAAAAATATGTAAAAAGTTTGCGAAACTTGCGGGTATTGCATCGTTGGTTGGGAATAGGACTAGCGGTGTTTTTGCTTATTAGTGCAAGTACGGGATTTTTGTTGGGTTGGAAAAAAGAGAGTGCATTGTTGCAGCCACCTACCCAAAAAGGGGTGAGTAAGGATTTGATAGAAAGCCTGCCCATTGCCGACTTGGCAAGTATTGCCCAAGACCGCCTTGCTACACATTTGGGGGGAAGTGAAGTGTCCATTGATCGTATGGATTTTCGTCCTTCAAAAGGTATGGTCAAGGTATTGTTTGAACAGGGATATTGGGAGGTGCAACTCGATGCCAAGACGGGCGAAACTTTGTCGATTGCCCGTCGTCATTCAGATTGGATAGAAGCCCTACACGATGGTTCGATCGTCGGTCAGTGGTTTAAGCTGTTGTCGATGAATGTGTTGGGTATTGGTTTGTTGATTTTGATTGTTGCGGGGATTTGGTTGTGGTATGGTCCCAAAGTAATTAGAGCCAGAAAACGGCATTAGAAGCCACCAGGCAACAATACTCCATCAATGGCGTGCAATACTCCATTGCTCGCAAAAATATCTTGCTCCTTAAATTGGTGTTTACCATCTTGATAGTCTTCAATCATTAGCTCGAAAGAGATAGAATCTTCTAAGATTAGGATATTGCGTGGAGGCAAGTTGGTATCGGGAGTATAGGGGGTGGTGATGGTCCCTTCTCTAAAATCGTTGCTCAAGATAATCGTATCGGGCAAAGTATGATAAGTCAGTAGTGCTTGAATTTCTTCATTACTCAAGTCTTGTGGGATATTGGCATTGATTGAATCGCCTAGTGCATCGAATGCTTCGTTGCAGGGGGCAAATAAGGTGAATTGTCCCCCTAGATTGAGGCTTTCATCCAAACCTGCTTGGCTGACCATTTGTTTTAAATTGGCAAAACGAGGATCGAAGCTGATGATTTCCAAAAGGCGGGGTGGGCTAATGACTTTGTCAATGGTGTGCATAATTCCATTGGACAATTCAGTCGTACTCAATTGTGCCGTTGCTTGATTGTTGATGTTTAGTTGGGTGCTATTTTTTTGGTAGTAAAAAGAGAGCGGATTGTCTTTGGGGGCACCTAAGCTGAGTGTTTCTAAATAGCCACTGTTGTCAAATTCGTTGCTGGTATAGATGCCTCTTAAAATGTGATAGGCAAAGTCGTCGTGCAATCTTGGACCGCTGAGTTCTTCAAGGGAGCCATTGGCAGTGAAATAGTTGTTGAGGGCTGTTTCGGAGGGAACAAAGACGGTATAGTTTCCACTGCGTTCTAATTGGTTGAGCAAACCTGCTTTCGTGAGTGTTCTAATAAATAGATCATATTTGGCTTGATCGGTCAGCATAGTTTCTGCAATACTCAGTTGGCCAATGGGTTCCATTGGTGTTTCTTCCTCTTCACAAGCTGATAATCCCAATATAAAAATGAATAAAAAGATGTATGTAAAACGCATGTTTTTTTGCTTAATTCGATAAGTTACCTATACATAAACCCAAATTGTGGGTAAATATTGGGCAAAAGTAAGGAATCTTCACCAAAAATGCATTGTGTATATTTAAAAGAACTTTGTTTTGGAAAGTATATAATTGAATTTATTTTTTTATTATATTCACAAATCAACTAAACCTTACAATTACCATTTTACAGGAACTGAATCTATACAGAGAATCGTTATTAGTGTACTAGTGGTTCAAATCATAAATTCTTGACAGTTTAAAGCTCGTCTTTTTCACCTGTTCTGCGTTAAAGAACCTCTCCTTTAGCTAAGGCTAAAGTCGAGAACCTTTGCCTTAAACAAGCAAAAAATACTTTGTTTATACTATGGTGTAAAGCACAATTCCTAACATGCTCTTAATCTTGAAACAATTACCCACCTCAGGTAAAATTATCTGTTTTTTGACAATTTTTGCAGAAGAGAGCTATTTCTTAAACAAGTTATCCAGTCACCTCTGGCTCCCTACTATTTGTTCAAGAACCACTCTCCAAAAATTGTCATCCTTTACTGCCTTTTTGGAGCGCAATAAAAAAATATCTCCCTTTTTTAGCAGTGCCAATTTGTTGTTTGTAAAGTATGCCAAGAAATTAATGATTTACCTTTGCACTGTCCGATAGTAGTGGTTAGTTTCCTTGAGTTGTTTGGCAAACCTAAGAGATTAAAATCGGATAGTGTTGGTTCAATATTTCGGTAAAGAAATAGTTGCAAAGGATTTAAGTCTTTGCTTCAATAAAAAATTACTTAATGTATAATAGGGTAGGGTAATGATTCAAAATATGAATGGATTACCAATATGAATAATAATTTAAGGCATTATCACGCCATCTACAGCTCCCCCACCTGATGAGTCATTAGAGTAGCAATAAGCAGCACCTTCACTTTCGGTTATGTTGATAACAAATTCTCCTGGTTCTGGTTCTGTTACATAAAAGGAAAATAGCGTTGAGTGTATGCTAATTATTGAGGATTCATCTTCCTCCTCTTCCTCCTCAAAATAGGTGTTTAATTCAAATAAAACTTCATACTCATATCCTTGAGGTATCCTAATGGTAGTTATGGGTCTGGTTCGAGTAGTTTCAATAACAGAGAGTGCATTGTCTATTTGGCCATCTATAGGTGCAATGGGGGTACACGTCCAATTATACTCATATGCTATACCTGAACCTTGAGGAATGTTATTAATTCCAAAATAATTTTCATTTAAATCGAAAGTCATTTGGACATTCGTAAAATCGTGGTTGGATTTGTGATATTGTATAGGGGCAGTGGTTTTATCACTTTTGCCTTTAATATAAATTTGAAAAGGGTGGGAGTTGGCATAGGGATCACACTCTATATCGTCAGCATATAATATAGGGGGAGGTTTGGGAGTAGCAATGGCACTTTTTTCATCTATAATACTGGGTATTTCTTTGCTACAAGCTGTTAAAAGGAGCATTACGCTCATAAGAAAATAGATCAATCGAATGTTCATAAAATTTAAATTTTTCGGGTTTATATATATAAAGATAGTGGAATCTCATTTTGAGATGCAACTACAAATCGTAAGGCTTTTCTTTAGCAAGAATGTGTTGTGAAGTGTTTTTTGCTTTGTATTTTATTGATAAACAATGCTTTATGTGGTTTATTCTTTCTTGCTTAAAAGACACTTTTGAAGTGTTTTTTTTATGTGTATTGCGTATTAAGCAAGGTGGGTAAACAAATGGGAGGTCTCCTTATGTGTAGGTTTTTCCCATTTGTTTAACAGTCTACAGGGTAACTATTTAAAAGTATAGGATGGTGATGGTGGTTTAAGGCATTATTACACCATCTACAGCCCCCCACCAGATTCTATTCGATAGCAATCACTACTTGTTTCTGTAATTCTTACATCATATTGATTGAGGTAGGGATTTTTGATGTAAAAATCAAAGAAGGTTGAGTGTGTGCTAAGTGTTGAACCTTGAGTACTTGCGTTTAATTCAAACTCAATTTTATATTCGTATAGAACAGGAATGTTAATACTGGTTTCAGGACTTAAACTATTTATGGTAATCACAGGTAGATTGCCATCTATTTGACCATTGGTATAGGCAATAGGTGTACAAGTCCAAGTATATTCATACTCTATATTTGAACCTTGGGGCACTTCGTCTGCACCTATATATTCTTCGTTTAGGTTGACAGTCATTTCGACCTTGACTAATTCACCATTGTTGGGAAGATCTGCATAACTTTTATGTGTCTGTT
>JAHDIA010000026.1:14277-17111 GCA_020631035.1 Chitinophagales bacterium
TGTGCTGTTAGGTAAATATTATAAGGATAATCTGCAGGGGCACATTCTCCTGGTGGGGTATCGGTAAAAGAAAGCGGTTGGGTAGTAGTTAAAGAGTTGGAAATGGTACTTGCATCATTTGAAATATTGGGTGTTTCTTTGCTACAAGCTGTTAAAAGGAGCATGATGCTCAAAAGAGAATAAATCAATTTGAAATTCATAAGGTTCTAATTTTTTGGTTTTATACCCATAAAGATAACTATATAGCCCCCCAATAAGCAACTACAAATAGTTTGTTCTTTCTTTAGCAAGGATGTTTAATCGTAGGATTACTTATTTATAATATGTTGGTATATAATTTATTAGATAGGTATGTGTGGCTTTTTCTTTCTTATCCAAAAATCATTTTTTTTAAGTGGATTTTTTATATGTGTTGTCTGTATAAGTGACATTTTATGACACTTTAGTGACTGTCTTCATCAAAAAAAGCTGTTATCTTCAAAAAACAATCATTAAAACTCTAAAACTATGCAAAAAACATACTATTTACTTTGTGGATTACTATTCTTGTTGGGTAGTGTGTTACAGGCACAAATTCGAATAGATTCCACAATGGTGTTTCAAGATGATCCCGCCAAAAAATACTCTATTTACATTCCATCCAGTTATGATGAAAATACGCCCAACCAAATGATGCTGGCATTTCATCCCTTCAATGTCAATCGTTGGGATTCAGAGGCGTGGTGCGATACCTTAACCGTTTTTGCCGAGACCAATGATTTATTGTTGATTTGCCCCGATGGGGGAGAGGACGGGAAGGTAGATGACCCAATAGATACCGCTTTTACGACTTTGTTGCTCGATTCGATGATGTATTGGTACAATGTTGATCCCAATGAGGTATTTGTGATGGGTTTTTCTTGGGGAGGACGTACGACTTATACCTATGGACTAGCCAATCCCGATAAGTTTGCAGGATTTATGCCCATTGGTGCCTTTGTTAATGGTACAGATGAGATTGGAGACAATATTGTCAATGTAAAAGATGAGGCCTTTTATGTGATTCATGGTGGATGGGACTATGCCTTTGCAAGTTTCTTTCCTGTCATTGACTCACTGAGCAAGTATGAAGCTTGTATAGACAGCAATCTGTTGTTTGAAACAGGGCATACCATTGATTTCCCCAACCGAAACGAGATATTAACAGAGGGATTTGTTTGGCTAGACTCGGTTGCTTGTGGTCTTGTTGATACAATGGTGGTCGATACAATGACGATGGACACGATGGTGATGGACACCACCATGATGGATACGACTGGAATGGACACCACTATGATGGATACCACTAGCACTGCACTAGCCAATTTGTCTGTTGAGGAGTTGAGTTTTTACCCCAATCCAAGTACCAATGCTAGGGTTTACATTCAAAACTTGCTCCAGGATGAACGAATTGAGCAATTGGTGTGTTACGATGCTACAGGCAAGCAGATAATGGACTTAAAGCAGTTTCAATCCAATTCGATAGACCTATCGAGCTTAGAAGCTGGGGTTTATTTTTGGTATGGGCAGAGCAATCTCCGAAAAATATATGGAAAATTAGTGGTCAATTGATTGCCATACAAAACAAAAGGCTGTATATTTGCAAGCCTTTTGACGCCCAGGTGGTGGAATTGGTAGACACGCCAGCTTGAGGGGCTGGTGGCTAATTGCGGCCGTGCAGGTTCGAGTCCTGTTCTGGGCATTACAAACCCGCCCCAACTTATTTAATAAGTTGGGGCGGGTTTTTGTTTTTGGTGTATACTAAAACATTATCAATTACGACAATGGATTGCCATCGCCAGTTGTATTCCCAGCACCAGGTGAAAAATCTTGGGGTGTCGGTTCGACATATTGATTGTGGTCGGGGTTGATATCTACTTTATCTGCATTGTTGATAGCCATTTGAGCATCCTTTTCATTAGGGTATCTAGGAGTATCACTACCTTTCTCTTTAATAAAGCGAAGAATCTGAACCAGTTCTTCATCAGAAGCAGAGTTCCCCCATACACTAACCAAAGCTTGGGCATTTTCATTTATAGTAGGAAGATAGTATGTTTGAAAAGCCGAACTAATGGCATCCAAATGAACAGCTTGAGGTTTGTCCCGAGTAATTGAGGCTAAGCTACCAATTAATTTGTCAAGTGTAGTCATAATTTTAGTTAGTTTTTAAGTAATAAAAATGGTTTCTAAAAAGTCAATCTATTGAATGAAGCATAAGTTTCATAGGAAGAATGTGTGTATTTGTTCTTTTGGTCAATGTTCCTTGAAACTAAATATAAAAACTTTTTAAATAAAAGAGAAAGAAACTGGCGAATATTCGATAGAGCTTGCCAATATTTATAAAAATGCCAGCAAGCTTTCTCATTTTTAAAGCCACAAGATTGAAAGCCATACTTTGTTTTGTTTGATTGGGACGGAATGTTGGGGGCTTCGTTTGCAAGTTGGGTCCCCGCTTTTAGTCCCGATTCTTTTATCGGGATACGTGCTGCAATCGGGCGTAGGGGAGTATGGTTTGGGCTTCGTTGCATTGAATGGAGTATAAATTTTGCACTGCGCTGGTGGTGTCAGTTTTTGTAAAATGAAAACTTTTGTAAAGAGGCTGTCTAAAAAGGTGAATTAACTGCCTGAGATTTTCGTATATGGAATCGTTCTCGTATCCCTTTGAAATATATTTCAAGGATTTTATTTACTTATGAGACAGCCCCTTTCTTGTGTGGTGGAACGCAAGTATGAAAATTGTTGACAGTGATCTTAATTGCCATCTGATTCATTTTTTTGAAGCAATAGTTTGTTCAATTCGTCTTTGTAATCTGATT
>JAHDIA010000026.1:17121-18253 GCA_020631035.1 Chitinophagales bacterium
ATTGTAAACCAAAGTATGCATTGAATAGTTTCCTATTGGAATATTTGAGTTTGCTTGCAAACTCAAATATAAGCATTTATAGCCATTCTTGTTAAATCATTAGGACAACTCCTTGATTTTATTCTTTACAAGTGTACTGTTTGATTTCTTATTTTTGTAAGTCTGCAATCGTTGATTTATTTTTAACATTCCATTGATCTTCTGATCAATTTGAAAGAGTGTGTCTTGTGTCTTATCCAAAATATTATCTAATTCTTTGTCGACTTGAACTTTATGAGTATTTAATTCTTGAAGTGTACCATGTAGTTTTGCTTCGGCGACTGACACCTGAATGTTAAACCATAGATGCTTTGTCTCTTTTAATTGTTAAATTTCAATTACATAATTTTTAGTGCCAAAAGGATTCGATGTAGTGGCGTAAGCATCATTCATGTTTTCTTTCCACATTCCATCAACTTTGAATTTGAACTCATGTTTGCCAGCTCCCAATTTCACATTACACTTAAATAGTCCTGGTGAAACTTTATCCATTTTAATTGGCGAATTTTCCCAATTTGTGAAATCACCTAATAATTCCGCAGAGTTTGCGCTAGAATCTGTTTTAACTTTGAATACCATGATTTATAAATTTAAAATTATTCGATTGTGGCTTTTGGGAGATTTGCTTGGACTATTTGAACGACTTGGTCAAATTTGAGATAGTGGCTGTAAATTGTACAATTTTCCATGTAATTTGTTTTTTGTTTAATGGGCGTAGGAGTTTATGCTAAAGTTTTGATTTTATTGATAAGCGAATTGTAATTGCGATTAAACTCTTTGTATGCAGGATGCTTGTTTGTTAATTCTTTGTAAATGTCCTTTGCCATATTTAGGAAGTCCATCCCTTTGATTTTATCATTTAATTTATCAGCAAACAAACTGCCCAATTTTATATAAGCAATGGCCAAACCGTTTTTAAAGCTAACATTATTGGGATAGCTTTGATATAGTTGTTCTCCTAATCTAGCTCGTTCTTCAAAAAAAGTCAAAGCTTTGTCCAAATTACCAAGAGCCGAGTGTGTAGAACCAAGTTTTTCGTAAGCAATGGCCAAACCGTTTTTAAAGCTAACATTATTGGGATAGCTTTGATATA
>JAHDIA010000768.1 GCA_020631035.1 Chitinophagales bacterium
AGATAAAAAATTGGTAGATGGGGAAAAATATGAAAGTTTGGGCATCGCTAAAATACAAGATGCGATGATGGAAGTAGAGAAAAAAGTAGTAGCACAACTGGCACACCAAGACGAGTTAAATGAAGAAAATTACTTACTCAAAGATGGTTCTTTAGAATATCGAGAAATAGGAAGCAATGTAGACTTGTCCATCATCAAAAGCAATTACAAACGGGTAGTGGGCGTTTCCAAATCTTTTAATCCCGAACGTTGTGTAGACCATAAAAATCGCAGCAATGCGGTCAAAATTGCTCAATTGCCCTTATTTCACAGAACACCCGCTTATATGTTTGAATCTGCCCGAACAGGCGGCATACGCTTTGCAATATGGTATTTGCGTATTCGAGATGCCAGTCGAACAGTTAGCCCTTTTGATGGCATCATCAAGGTCGAAAAAATATTGATTTCGGAGCAGGAGCAAGAATATGGTTTGGAGTCAGACGAGCTAGACGTCATCAGTGCCAATCTCATCAATGAACGCAACCCTGTTTGTTATGGGCGAGACAGTCGTTGGGCAAATCATCTATACCCTGTATTTTTGACAGAATCTTTTATCAAGAGTAAATACCTTAGCGACCAATACTTTTTAAATATTTTTTAGGATTGGGACGGAACGTTGATTTTTCAAACGATGGCGACTCCCTGCTTTACGCTACTATGGCGGCATCGGGAAAAACATCGCTACACCAGCCATCCTAGTACAGACGTATGACCGTGCGTCTCTACGTACCATGGGGCAAATGCCGCCATATTCGCTGCAATCAGGCGTAATTTTGCTTCTCTTTGTCCTTTGTCTCAAGGGTCTCCCATCCGCTACATCCTTGGCTTCTTAATATTTGGGATAAAATGTACATTCTTGGTGTTATGTGTAGACGCCAAGCATGGCGTCTTTACAATATTCCTATGATATTCTGTATATTTACCAAACCATCACAAAACAACATTATGAGCAATACCATTGGGAGGGTCGCCGCTGTAGAACGACATCCCTCAACCATAGAGGAATTTTATTTTTGGACAGACAAAACCCAAGTACTCAAACCCTTTGATGTAATCAAGGTAAGCCATGTCAAGGATTCGGTTACATTTGGAGTGGTGGAGGAAATTTCACACATAACCGATACCCCAAGTTTTTTGAGTAGCTATATCTCAAGTGATTTTGGAGATGTCGAGCATCAAGGAAATACCATCAGAGTGGGAATGAACTATGTCAAGGCGAGAGTGGTTGGCAATAGTAAAGATATATACATTCCTGTATGGGATGGCAGTGCAGTAAGTTTTGCCAGCCAGTCGGAAGTGAAAATGGCCTTGGGCTTAGATCGAGTTAAAAACAAATTAGCTTGTGGATATTTGGAGATGTACGAAGATAGCAACCAAGTGACCATTCCTGTTCACTTTAATTCTGAATTTTTGATTGGTCCTGAAGGAGCGCACCTCAATATTTCGGGTATTTCAGGTTTGGCAGCGAAGACCTCTTATGCCATGTTTTTACTCAAAGCCATTCAGCACCGTTACCTCAATGAAGCTGAAAAAGTAGGAGAAGACGACAGTGTTGCCTTTGTCATTTTTAATGTAAAAGGACGAGATTTGTTGGCGATAGATGAAAGCAATGATGATTTAGACGAAGCCAGTAAAGCTATATATGAAATGTTAGAAATGGACAGTGAGCCATTTAGAAAGGTGCAGTATTATTACCCTTATGCTTCTAGTAGTCAATCGAATACCTATCATTCTGCTAGAGAAATTGCCAAACAAAAGGCTGCCAACAAAGCCCATCATTATAAATATTTATTTGAAGAAGACAAAAACAGTTTGGATTTGCTATTGTCCAATGTAGATGATCCCAATCAGACAATGGATTCCATCATTAATTACATTATTGCGGAACAGGGCGAGTTTCGAGATGTACGAGATTGGACTGATTTTAAAAAAACGGTCAATTCTTATATGGGAGGTGGAACTGGTCGAGAGATAAGCGTAAGTAGTTGGCGAAAATTTAAACGTCTCATTAACAAGCCTTTGCGAAATGGAATGTTTGCCAATAGAGTATCGGAAACCAATAAAGAAATTCGTTTACAAGAAGCCATTGAAAACATAGAAAAAAATGACGTGTTTGTGATAGACATTGCCAAATTGGATGAGAGCATGCAAAGTTTTGTTTTTGGCGATGTGATACGAGCGATTTATGACCTCAAATTGGGACAAACAGATTATAGAGAGGAACAAGACATTCCCAACAAAATTGTCATTTTTATAGATGAATTGAATAAATATGCCTCTAGTGATGTACCCAAGAGTTCGCCCATTTTACAGCAGATTATTGACATTACTGAGCGAGGGCGTTCTTTGGGAATTGTATTGTTTTCGGCAGAACAGTTTAAGAGCGCCATACACGACAGGGTAAAGGGCAATTGTTCAACCCACGCCTATGGTCGCACCAACGCTATTGAGGTATCTAAGAGTGATTACCGTTATATTCCTAGTGTATATAAGGGAATGATGACCCGTTTGAAACAAGGTGAGTATATTGTACAAAATCCAGTTTTTCGATCCTTGCTTAACATAAAATTTCCCTTACCTGTTTATCGACAGTTTAAGTAAGTTTCTGTAATTTTACTGGGTAGATCTTATATTCAAGGTCTTTACAATGGGCAAGGTTTTTATAGTTGGTGTAAGTTTGAATTTGAAAGAAGAATCTAAAGCCCTAAAACGGAGGGAAAAGAGAGGCGATATTACGCCCGACAGTAGCGGTTACCCCTGTAGGGGCAATCCCTTGTGGTTGCCCTGGAAGGAGTAAAAGCGGATAGCGGGGAGTCACCATCGTTTGAAAAATCAACGTTCCGTCCAAAATATTAAAAAACCAAGCA
>JAHDIA010000027.1:0-9674 GCA_020631035.1 Chitinophagales bacterium
AGGTGTAAAGTACAATTCCTAACATGCTCTAATTATTTTTAGAAAAAGGCAAGGGGTATCAAAACATTTACTTCTAAAAAAAATAAAATTTTAGATTTACAAATAAAAAACTTGACAGTAATGGTCAAAGTAGTTTACTTTTGTAGCAGGTAATCATTAAGGTGACTTCTATATCTCTTCATAGATTTAAGTCCTGGCGGTCATTCCGCAAATTTTACACCCTTTATATTTTGTCTAATTAAAATCTAACGGATACAACATTTAGGCATTAACAGTTCACACATTTTATAGAAATATTTTTTTTAGTTTGTTGTATTGTCTCTAAAAGAGACCCAATACACATTTTGTATACATAACTCAATATCTCAGTTTTATTTTTTCAAATAAAACAATAGGATAATTATGTATTTATTTCATCCAATCACACATTCGTTACTATGCTCTTTTTAAATACAAAAAATAAATTTACAAACATAAAACCCTGTTTGTCACTATTTCTTCTTGTAGCATTTAATTTTTGTTTATTAAATGCTCAAGTAGATTGTACAGAACATACTGGAAACATCTTTTTTGACCAGTGTGACAACCAAACTTATTTCTTTATAGAAACAAGTACAGGTGATATACTTGATCCTTATTATGCCGATAGTGTTGATTTCACGCACTATGAAGGTCAAAATGTTGCATTCAATTATGTCTCTGCTGATTTTACGACTCCTTGTACAGGAGCTACAGCCGTTATTATTACTTGTATAGAAGAAGCCATTGTGGTACCAACAGACCCTTGTGAAGACCTTCCCTTTGGCACTACTACTTATGATTGTCCCTTGGTATTGACCATGTGTCCCGAACAGACCCTCAGCATTTCGGTATTTATGGCTGGAGCTGCAGCACCTGTACCTGATGGTGTTGACTATGGAACCTACTATATTTCTCCTGGTTTTGATGAATGTTATGTGGCTAATTGTTCTTATGGAAACGTCTCTCCCGAAACCACTACTTTGTATACTATACAGTGGGACAATCCAACCTATAACTCTTTTGGTACAGGTTATATTCAAGTAGTTGTTGAAGATTGTGGATTAAGTACAGATGCTGGTATTAGCTATTTATCAAGCCCTTCAAATAATAATCCATTGAATGAAGGTTGGTCTGATATGGTCGTCAATCTCAGAAACTATGACAATGCCTCATTGTTCAATACAGAAGTACACTGGAGTGTTAATGGGGTCTTGCAGCCTATTTATTTCTATGATGAAACACTCCAACCAGATTCTATATTATATCAATCATCTACCCTAATAACACTTGGTGAGTACTTTTTTGATGCAGCTACTACATACGAGCTAAAGTTTTGGACCAATGCTCCCAATGGTTTGCTTGATACTGACAATAGCAATGATACATTAACTGTATTATTTGATGCATTTGTCAATACCCCAGACGTACGTGCTAGCTCTTTTGCAAGTCCTACAAATCCCATTGAGTCAGGAACAGATTCTATCAAATTAAATGTGGTAAATATAGGCAATACCATTGTCCAAAGTTTGACTGTTGACTGGACTTTTAATGGTACAGCACAACCCACTATTCAATTTGAACAGCTCAATTTAGCAGTTGGAGAAAGTACAGAACTATTTTTAGATACTCATAATTTTGATTCAAATGCTGACTACACCATAACTGCTATTGTTAGCAATCCAAATGGTCAAACTGATCCAAGTCCCATCAATAATAGTATAGGGTTTGAATATGTACCAGACTACTATCCTTATTATGTAGCCGACGAAGTCTATTATTTATGCTTAGGAGATACTGTAAGAGTGGGTTTTCCAACTGGTACAAGCTGTAGTGGGAATAGCCCACCACTCTTTTACAGCATAAGCAACTGGTCACCTGATACCAACATCAGTGATGCTCCTTACTCTGGTACCGCTGTAGCAGATGTATACCCAACAAATTCGACATTTTATACTTTCAATTTGAGTTTCAATAATCCTTGTAGTACCAATCCTGGTCCTAATCCTGGTCCTCAAGGTCCAACACTCACCGAAACTAAACATTGTTATTTTGTAGTAGACGATTGTAATAGCTTTAGTGGTTCTGATGCAGCTCCAATCAACTATACACTCACCAATGCATGGGAATATGGTCCAAACAAGATATTGGTTGACTTGGCAAATTTGGGTGATGAAAACATTTATACACTTGATTTGGCTTGGTCTATCAATGGCGAAATACAGTCAGAAAAATTCCTCGATTTATATTCAAGTACTACTTATGGCTCTGCCAGTCCAGTATCTGTATTTGCACCAAAGCAAATAGCATTGGAATCTTTTAATGTAGAAGTTGCGACTGATTATGACATCAAAATATGGACAGCTAATCCAAATGGCTTTACTGATTTGGATACTAGTAACGATACCTTGCATTTGTTCTTCCCTGCCATTGAACAAGAAAATGCAATGAATGGAAATTATACCATTGGGATCAATGGCGATTACACCAGTTTGAATGAAGCGGCAAATGCTTTATCAGACAGAGGCATTAATGGAGCAGTGACTTTTAATATTGAGTCAGGTATTTATGATGAATTTGTTTCTATAAAAAATATCCCTGGTAGTAGCTGTGATAGACCCATTACATTCCAATCTGCTACAGGCAATCCCAATGATGTAGTTCTTTATAAAATATCTGATAGTCCTTATTACCATTACCCTTTAAAGATAGAAGGTGTAGCTGGTATACACTTAAGAAATTTACAATTCCAATCCAAAGATAAAGCCATATTTGCAGATGGAGCTGATTGTATCTTGATTGACAATGTACATTTTATTTTAGAAGGAGAAAGCGATCATCAAGAAGAAGCTCTTTATTTGCACTATTGTGATCATTTACAATTTACCAACAATTTCATCAACAATCAATCTACAGGGATTTCATTGCTAGGTTCTATTGATATATTAATTGACAACAATAATTTTGTTGGGCAAGAATACAATGCAGTAGTAGGCAAATCCAGTCAATTAAGAATCACCAATAATACCATACAATCAAGATATGGTATGTATTTCTCAAGTTGTCAAGCTGAAGTGTCTTATAATTTCATCAATAGTGAAATAGGTTTACGTGCTAAAAATGATATAGAAAATGATGGAAGCTGGGGATACTTCTTGAACTATATTGTCAATCAATTAAATATTGACAAAGCTCGCCTAAACATTCATGACAATACGATTAGCGGTGAAAGAATACTGATCAAACTAGAAGACATTTGGGGTTCAGTTTACAACAATAACTTAGCAGCCTATGATTCTATTGAATCCAATACACATTGCTTCGATTATCGCTTTTATACCACTAATCAAGAAATGAGTATTCGCAACAATAATATTTATTCTCCAAATACTTTGCCTCTTTACTTGGGTATAGATGCTAACTCTGGATTGTCCAATGGTTTTGACATTGACTACAACAATTATTACACCAATGGTCCAACTGTTGCTACCTACAATGGTGTAGCGTATGCCAGTGTTGAGGATTGGAAAAATGCACTCAATATAGATGCCAAGTCTGTTTCTCTTGATCCTCAATATACCGACTCGACTGATTTGCACATCAACAATGCTGCTTTATTTGAGATTGGTGATCCTAGTCAAGAAGGAACTTTGGATATTGATGGAGAGCTAAGAGACGCAACGCCTAGTATTGGAGCGGACCATAACAACGGACAAATTCTAAATCCTCCTAGTAATCCAATTTTTGATCCCAACAATCCTATAGTACTTGATCCCAATGGTGGCAATGAGGAGCCTCCTGTTATCAACCCCAATCCTGACTTTGGATGGGGATTGGGAGGAAGCATTGACCCCAATGATGATGATGATGATGGGGATTCTAAGCATGATGAACTTGGTTTGGGGGGGCGTCCTGCACCTGATGCCAACAATCCAGATGAAACAGATGAAGCCGAAACACCTAAAGGCATTGATGGAGTCACGTTTAAGTGGGAGGAAGAAATCAAGTTAGATTTACAAGTCTATCCCAATCCTTCCAATGGTTTGGTTTATTTGACTTTACCACACACAACAGCAACACAAAGTATTAATGTTTATGATTTACAAGGTCGATTGTTGTTGACGAACTTGATTGATGTAGAAGATGCCAACCGCCAGTTGATTTTAGATTTGACAGCCTATGGCAATGGCAGCTACATTGTTGAGTGTGTGAGTGATCATAGCAAAACGACTCAACGCTTGGTCATTCAGCAATAAAGTAGAAGAACCGACGAAGGACTGAATACTATAAGCTACGCCCGATAGTAGTGGATAGCTCCCAAAGGGACTAGAAACGGATAGCGGGGAGCCACCTTGCAAACGAGGCCTACAACATTCCGTTCTAAATACAAATAGAGAAATTATTAAATTTAAAAATCACCCAAAATATCAAATTTCAATTATGTTTATTAAATACAAATCGATTACATTTGTGCCAATAAAGTTCTTGACAATTGTACTAAGTTTATTGGCAATTCATTTTAATTTTTTGAATGCACAGGATGAGCCTTGTCAGGATATTCCTATTGGTTCTAGCTCCGAGTGTCCTGTTGTCATCAGCATTTGTCCTGGAGAGTATGCTTTTATGCATGCCAATACTGTTGGTGGCATTCTTGCACCTCCTTTGCCAACAGGTTATTCTCCTTGTGAGAATGGTCCCTATCAGTATTTCTTAGAAGAAAACAATGATACTATTGAATCCAATCCATTGGGATTTTTTGCAATTACTCCTGCCACTAGCAATCTTTATACTTTACATTGGAATACACCAGAAGGTAGCGGCACAGGATATTTTCAAGTTATTGCTGAAGATTGTGGTTTGAGTACTGATGTAGGTCTTCTTTCATTGCAAACTCCAAATCCGACTTATTCTTTGCATGAAGGTCTTGAGGACATACGTGTACAAATAAAAAATCACCAAAATGCCACACTCTTCAATACAGATATTCATTGGAGTGTCAATGGAACAGAACAAGCTGTATTTACTTACGATGGAGCCATTCCTCATGATTCTTTGGACTACCAAGCAATCAAAATTGTAACCATTGGTGAGTATTTCTTTGAGCCTGACACCCCTTATGAACTAAAATTTTGGACCAGTTCGCCCAATGGATTAATTGATACCAATCCCAGCAATGACTCTTTAACTGTCAATTTTAATGCTTTTACTGAGAAAATAAACATCAATCTTCAAAAATTGGTCAGTCCTACACATCCAATTACAAGTGGTGAAGATTCTATTGCTATCCAATTCATCAATTTTGGCAATACTATTGTTGACGAACTTGAGGTAGCTTGGTCTATCAATGGTGTAACTCAAACTCCTGTCTTAATAGAAAATTTGAATTTAGCTGTTTCGAGTAGTACTACTTTGTCTCTTGGAACGATTGATTTGGATACGCAACAGAATTACAATATTGAGTTTAGTTTGGCTTCTGCCAATGGAATAAGCAATGGTCTAAACAGCAATACCCTACAATTTGATTACTATGCTGCTGATTCACTAGAATATCAAGCTGATTTAGTACATTATATTTGTTTGGGAGATAGTGCCAATATACAATACATACATAGTCTACAACTTAGTGGTCCTGGTGGTCCTGGTGGCCCTCAAGGTCCTCTCCAATTACACAATCCTGTTTGGACACCTACAAATTATTTACACATTCCCAATCCTGATTATTCTATAGCATACGCCTACCCTAACACCTCAACTATGTATACACTTACTGGTGTTGTTTTTCAGTATGAACCTTGTTATACAGGTCCAGGTGGCATTCCTATTCCCATATCTCAAACACATTATGTTGTGGTAGATGATTATGAAAATTTTGAACATTCAGACATAGGTGTGAGTGATTTCTATACGGCACAAGGCTGGGAATATGGTCCAACAAGTCTGAGTGTTGATGTAAAAAACTTTGGTTGGGACAATGTATATGATTTAGAGTTGGCTTGGTCAGTCAATGGAGAAATACAGTCAAAGGAAAATTATTCATTCAAATACGACTATCAAAATGCTGCTCCTATTTTGAAGAATAAAACAAGACGATTGAGCTTGGGAGATTTTGACATTGATGTATCGACCGATTATGAAATAAAAATTTGGACAAAAAAACCCAATAATAGAAATGATATTGATAGCAGCAATGATACCTTAACGCTATTTTTTCCAGCCATCCCATTGGATGAGCCTATGAGTGGACATTACACTATTGGAAGCAATGGTGATTATTCAAGCATTACTGCTGCCGCCAATGCCTTATCAGAAAGAGGGGTCACAGATGGAGTCACTTTTGATATTGAAACAGGAGTTTATGAAGAGTTGGTCGTTTTAGAAAACATTCCTGATAGTAGTTGTGATCTTCCCATTGTATTTCAATCGGCTACAGGCAATGCTGCGGACGTTGTCATTACTCCTAACTTAGGTCCAGTATACTATGCGCCTTTGGTGGTAGAAAATGTAGATGGGTTACAATTTAAAAACCTGACCATAGAATCTGATAAACAGGGAATGGCTGTAAATGTCTCTAATTGTATTGAGATAGAAGGAGTCATATTCAATATGAATTCCGAATCCTCCTATTATGATGCTTGCTCCTTTAATCAAACACATCAAGTTGTATTTTCCTCTAATGCCATCAATGATGGAAGCACTGGATTAAACATCTACAACTGTACGAGTGTATTGATAGAAGACAACGAATTTTTCAATCAAAAAAACAATGCTATAAAAGTACACGATTCAGAACTCAACATATACAACAACAGCATTGACGAAGCAGGTTGTGGGATTGTATTGGATGGATGTCAGGCAAATATTGCTTACAATAGTATTTATACAAAGTTCCATTCTAGTACTATTGGCATTCATGCTGAAAACGGCGAGGTTTACACAAACAATTGGGAGAATAACACTACTTTGCTGCATCATTTGGGCATTGAAAAACCCATAATCACTATTCATGACAATGTATTGGTTGGAGGCCATCACTTGCTTGATTTAAAACAGGTTTGGGGAAGTGTCTACAACAACAATTTGTCGAAAGTAGTAGGAAGCTATGGCGGAATTAATCCTGAACCCAATTGTTTACTTTTTGTATACACCTTACAAGACAAGCCATTGGAGATGAGCATTCGCAACAACAATTTCTACAATGATTATTTTACAGCTGTACAAATTCAATTAAACTCTTTGGACAATAATGATAATTGGTCAAACTTAGATTTAGATTACAACAATTATTATGTTCAACATACGAACCATCATTTAATTGTTTTCAATACAACGTCTTATGATTCTTTAGAAGATTGGCAAAATGCCCTTGGCAAAGATTCACATTCTGTTTCCTTGGACCCTGAGTATACCGATGTTCTAACAGACCTCCACATCAACAATACAGCTTTGTTTGAGATTGGCGATCCTAGCCAAGAAGGTACGCTTGACATTGATGGAGATCTGAGAGATGCTACGCCAAGTATTGGAGCGGACCATAAGAGTGGACAGGTGCTGAATGCTCCTAGTAATCCCATTTTCGATCCCAATGATCCTATCGTACTTGATCCCAATAATGGCAATGAGGAACCTGTCATTCAAGCCAATCCTGACTTTGGATGGGGACTGGGCGGCACCATTGATCCAGGCAATGACGATGGCAAAGGAAGCTCTAAATATGAGGTACTTAATTTAGGTGGTCGTCCCGCACCCGACGCAAATGATTCTGACGAAACAGGTGAAGCTGAAGAAACGCCCAAAGGAATTGATGGGGTTACTTTCAAATGGGAGGAAACATTTGAATTACAAGTGTATCCCAACCCTTCTTCCAATGGGCTAGTTTATTTGACCGTGCCTGTTGCAACAACGGAACAACGCATCAATGTATACGATTTACAAGCTAGACTCTTGTATACCAAAGTTATTGATCCCAATGAGGTCAATCGTCGCATTTCTTTGGATATGAGCGATCAAGTCAATGGAACTTACATAATCGAATGCATAAGTCAAACCCATAAAACAAGTCAACGATTGGTCATCCAACATTAAGGAACCCATTCGTTTTTTATTCATTATATATCTAGGTAGGGTGCAGTACTGGGGAGTACTGCACCTTTTTTTATACCTGACAATCTGCCAAAACTACCCAATGTGCCAATTTGGCAATCACTCATTTCAGACCTGACTGACACAAAGATTTGTCAATCTGTCATCCATCATTTTTTTATGCGACAATTTGTCCAAACGGCTTTTTGGCAAGTTGTCAGGCGTTTCTGCCATTTTTTCCGATTTACACATAAAAATCTAATAATCAATGAGTTAGACCCAAACAGTCATTTTGATACTTGGCACTGCTGGCACAAGAATTGACCATATAAGAGCATCAAGCAATTTTGAAAATAATCAAAAAATAAAAAATAGTCCAATGGAAGATTTAATCAAAAAAGTATTGTACACAGGTGTTGGTTTGGTAGCTTCTGCTACAGAGAAAGTTCAACAAACTGTAAATGATTTGGTAGATAGTGATAAGATTAGTGCAGATGAAGGAAAAAAAATTGTTGATAATTTTAAAGAATCAACAGAATCTAAGAGAAATGAGTTGGAAGTTCGCCTAAAAGAAATGGTAGAAGGTCTTGTAAATCGTTTGGATTTGGTTCGCAAAAGCGACATTGAAGATCTTATCAAAAAGGTAGAACGTCTTGAAAAAGAGGCTGCTGAGAAGTAAAACAGCCTATAAAATATAGAAAAACCTTGACCAGAAGTTGCACGGCAAACATTCAGGGCCAAGGTCCTTTCACCAAATATTCATTCAAAAATAAAATAAATTCGTCAAAATGGAAACTTTGATTAAAAAAGTCCTGTATACAGGTGTCGGTTTGGTAGCTAATACTACAGAAAAAGTACAACAAAGAGTTAATAACTTGGTTGACAAAGATGGTACTTACGAAAAAGAAGGTAAGCGCATTTTTAAAAATATTTTCAAGTCTACTGAAGCTAGACGTGAAAATCTTGAAGACAAAGCTAAAGATGTAATCGAGAGCATCATGGGCAAATTCGATTTGGTTAGCAAAAAAGATTACGATGAGTTGATCAAAAAAATCAACAAATTGGAAAAATCTCAAAAAGCTACTGTAAAATCTGCTACTGCTAAAAAAACGACTACTAGAAAATCTACGAAAAAAACGGCTACTGCTAAGTAAGTAAACAGTATCCGTCCTGTTTTTTAGAAAAGATTGGAATGCCGAGTCTACATTTGTGGGCTCGGCATTTGTTTTTTTGCTTTAAGTTGCAAACTTAAAGCAACATTTGAGCTTAATGAGTTTGCCAAATTATGGGGCAATGTGCGTGATACTAGGCTACGTCTTGGTCTGGTTATCGGGCGCGTGTTTTTCCCTTCGCACCAAGTTGCATCCACCCGCTTCGTCCTGCGCTTTGCTCATGAATTACAATATGTTAATACATAAAACCAATTCCATTGCGGGATGTATTCTATTACAGGACGTTATTCCATTCGCAATGCATTGCGGGACGTATTCCATAGTGGGACGTATTCCAGAGTGGGACGTATTCCAGAGTGGGACGTATTCCAGAGTGGGACGTATTCCATAGTGGGACGTATTCCA
>JAHDIA010000027.1:9774-16238 GCA_020631035.1 Chitinophagales bacterium
AGTGGGACGTATTCCATAGTGGGACGTATTCCATAGTGGGACGTATTCCATAGTGGGACGTATTCCATAGTGGGACGTAGAGACAAGGCATGCCTTGTCTGTACCATCAGCATAGCGTGTAGCGGATGGATAAAAGAAGCGATGAAAGGCAAAAAGATGCGAGGCATTTTGAAAATGCCAGGCATCACATCACAAAACGGGAGAAAAAATTGTGAGTTGTAGATTATGAATTATAAATTGGGCAAGGTGGAATGTACACAAATTGCTGTAGAGCAAATTCATAAAGTTGCTTCACGAAACGGCTTGTAATTCGCCCAAACAAGAATACCCACCAAAAAAATTGTTAAAGCAGTATTATTTGTTGAACTTTGGGCTGGAAAAAGAATTACTACTGTTCAATGTTTTTTGATAAAACCATACAAAACATAAAGAACCTCAATCGTGCGCGTGAAATCATTCAGGTGTTGCTCAAGTATGGTTTTGAAGACATTGTCATCAATACGCCTTTGCGTCACTTGATTCCCGACAGTCGCAAGTTGACTTGGCTGAGACAAACCAAATCGGTTTTTGACTATTCTCGTTGGGAACGGATTCGCTTGGTGACAGAAGAATTGGGTCCAACCTATATCAAATTTGCCCAAGTACTGAGCAATCGCCCAGATGTATTGCCGCTTCCTTTGATTAAGGAACTCGAAAAACTGCAAAGTTCGGTTCCACCTTTTGAAGTGGCACTTGCCCGCCAAATCATTGAAGAAGAAACCAAACACAAAATTGAGGACTTGTTTGAATACTTTTTGGACAAACCTATTGGGTCGGCTTCGATTGGTCAGGTACACCGTGCAAAATTCAAAGATGGCGATGAAGTGGTCATTAAGGTACAACGACCCAATATTCGACGAGTGGTTGAAACGGATGTTTCGATTATGGGCGAGATTGCCCGTCGTACCGAGGGATATTTGCAAAAACAGGGCATCACCAATACCATAGCTGTTGTTGAGGCATTTGAAAAAACGATGCAGCGTGAGTTGAACTATAGTAGTGAGGCTCGGAATATGGTTCAGTTCAAAAAGCAATATGCCCATAAATTGGACTTTCATGTTCCCAAAGTATACCACGAATATTCGACAAGCAAAGTCTTGATTTCGGAATACATCAGCGGCTGTAAAATTACCGATGTGGAAACCTTACATTCGTGGGGGCTTGAAGCAGAACCCTTAATGGATAAGGTTATCAATATTTATTTAATACAGATTTTCCAACACGGACTCTTTCACGCCGACCCTCATCCAGGAAATATCATCATTCGGAAAGATGGGACCATTTGTTTGATTGATTTTGGAATGGTGGGCCGTTTGATGCGCAAAGATAAATTTGCCTTTGCGGGAATTTTTGTAGGACTTGCCCAAAGAGATGCGAGAAAAATTGCCAGTAGTTTGCGGCAGTTGTCAGTAGATGACAATATTATCAGTAGACGGCAATTTGAGTATGAACTCAATGAAATCATTGAAGATTATTTGGACGTCAGTTTGAAAGACAGCAGCATTTCGGAAGTCGGTACCCGTTTGCAACAATTGATCTACAAAAACCAATTACAAGTCCCTCGTTCAGTCTTTTTGATCTTGCGTTCCTTGGCAATATTGGAAGGCATAGGCAAACAAATTCATCCCAATATCAATATTTACAATTTGGTGAAGCCTTTTGGAGTGACCATCATTCAAGACCAATTTTCCTCAGAAAATTTATCAGAAGAATTCCTCTACCGACTGTTGCAATTTGACGAACTAGCTCGAAAATTACCTACTGAACTAAATGAGGTTTTGCGCAAAAGTCGCAAAGGAGAATTAGAGCTAAATGTCAATCTACAACGCTACGAGCATTTGGTAGACCGCTTCAATAGTTTGGGCAATCGTATGATTTTGGCGGCTATTGTGGTTGCGCTCATTATTGGTTCGTCGATCATCATCAACAGTCCCAATATCAATCCAGAAGTGGTGACAGATGAGGGCTATCCTTATTTGAGTGTGGTGGGTTATTTTATGGCGGGTTCTCTTACGGCTTATTTGTTTTGGGTAATGTGGCGGAATCGGTAAAATCAGCCTTGTCAGCATTGCCATCAATTATATCTCTATAATGCAAATTAAAAAGCTCTCCAGATGTATTGCAATTCATCTTTTTAAAGTTTTCTAATTCTTAGTAAGTTTTCGTATCTGTATTTTATGCCAAATGGTGCAAGACTCAACACAACAACAATCGAACAAGAGTTAAGAGGCAAATAGCCTAGTGGCTTGTACATCATTCAAGCTCGAAATGAGTCGCAAGTCATTGAAAATAGGAAAATACTTATTTCTAAATAGATAAAAAGCGTTCTCTGCGAAAGCGAGTACACATTCTAAAATAGCCTTGATAGTAGCGACGAAGCCCCAAAACATTTGCTCCACAAAAAATGCTCCTTCAAAAAGGCTACTTGTGGTCAAAAATAGCTCAATTTGCCCTACAATCTGATTCACCGAATAAGTCTATTCATTTTTTTTCTTACATTTGCCTTATTACTAGGTGGATTCGACACATATTATACATATTCATTTCCAATATACTTAGTGTATTTTTATTGACCAAAACACAAGATTACTGTAACTATTTACTACTTGAATAGCACTTATAAAAGAACGAAAAGATTGATTGCCCAATACTTTTGTGGGCATAGACAAAACACCTTAATTCAACTTTATGAGATTAAAAGCGATTATACTTACATTGCTTTGCTTTGTTTGTGCGACAAGCAATGCACAAGATGAACAAATTCATGTGATGACCTACAATGTACTCAATTACCCCTCTAGCAGTACCACAGATAATCAATACAGAGCTGGGCTGTTTAGCGACATCATTGAATATATGGGGGTAGATGCTGTAGTCATTCAAGAACTAAAATCTTCAGCAGGAGCCGACCAACTCCTTACCGCACTCAACAACAATACAAGCGGCATTAACTATGCCCGCGCACCAATTTTTAATGTATATTCTGGCTTGGGCAATATGCTTTTTTACAATACCGCCAAACTCAGTCTCGAAAGCCAAGTAGATGTTCCACAAGTCAATTTAGACTTTGTTGGTGGCTTTAACAATGCTACTCCACGCCCTGCCACACATTATCGTTTGTATGTCAATGACCCCAATTTGGCAACACACAATGATACCATTTTTGTAGACTTGTTTGGTATACACCTCAAAGCAGGTACGGATGGATTAGATGGCAATGTCATTGCCGACAACCTTCGTCGTGAAAATGGTGTCGAAGACGTTGTAGATTATATCGCAACTATGCCAGCAGATCGCAATATTATTGTAGGAGGCGATTTCAATTTTTACGACGATGATTTTGCTTCTGATACTGATGGCAATGGATATGTCGAGCCAGGCTATGGAGACTTCATCAACAATGGATTGATAGATGTCGTTGGAGCTTGGAATAGAAATACAACCGCCTCACAAAATATCTTTACCCAATCTACCCGTACCAGTACCAGCGACAACAATATGACCGCCAATACAAATGGTGGGGCAACAGGTGGACTCGACGATCGATTTGATTTGATTTTTATGGATGCCAACGCCAATAACAATCTACAAAATCTTGAATACATCAATGGCAGCTATCAAGTCGTCGGTTCTTCCAATAACTTAAATGGTTCTGCCTTGGATGGTAGTTTCCCCCTCAAAGTTGCCATACACGAAATGTCTGATCACCACCCTGTCTGCGCTTCATTCAATGTGTACTATCCTGTGAGTGATCCTTGCTTGACTATAGGTTGTGATATGGACTTGAGCTTAACAGCAATGATGGAAGGTCCTATGGATGCCGCAACGGGTTTGATGCATACTGCCTTAAACGACTTGGGTTTATTGCCACTGACACAACCTTACAATGTCGCTCCCTACAATTATGCTGGAAGCGAAACAGTGGCAAGTTTTCCTGCTACAGTGGTTGATTGGGTATTGGTCGAAGTTCGCAATGGCACCAACAATAGCAACCTTTTAGCTAGACAAGCGGCACTACTCCACAACAATGGCGACATCACCGATTTAGATGGTGTATCGCCCATTACTTTTAGCAATCTAATTAGTTCGCAAAACTTTTACTTTGTGGTACGCCATAGAAATCACTTAGATATAATGACAGCTAATTTCACCCCATTTAGCAATGTATATACTTTCGATTTTACAAGCAATATCAATACTGCTTACTATGGCTCTACACCCAATCAGTTAAAATATGTGGGTGGCAAGGCTGTGATGTTGGCGGGTGAAATAAATCAAGACTTGAGCATACAAACCACCGACCGAGATGCTTGGCGTGACAAACCAGCCGTACTCAATATTTACGACGAAGCCGATACCAATATGGATGGGGTTATCCAAACCACCGACTACGATACTTGGTATCCCAATCGTTCAACTTTGTCTCCTGGTCAATTGGCTTATTAAAAAAATAAACTTCTTGCATAATAAATCAAATGCCGAACATCTCTTTTTGAGATTTCGGCATTTTTTATTTTGATATAGAATGGAATGTTCAAGGCTTCGTTTGCAAAGTGACTCCCTGCTGTACATTTGTACTTACTCCCTCCCTAGCTTGTTTCATAAGGTCATTTCTTGTCTTCGTGCCTCAGCCTGCGAAACTCCCTATTCCACTAAGCTATCTCGGCAGCAGGTACCATTTCCATCAGGCATATATGGCATATTTTCTCCTTCGTCTTAACTCAAAGTGTATACAAAAATAGACACCACTACATAATACCTAACAGTAACATACAAACAAAACACACATTACAACTAACTTCAATGTGTATAATTTGAGCTTTCATTTGCAAAAAATGCCTATTTATAGAAAAAAAATCCGCTTCAACAGTTCTGGCAAGGTTTATGATTAAACTAAGTACATATACAAGTAATTTATAACATATCTTTTCAATTTAGTTGTTCTCGAATCACAGGTCAGCCCTCTCATAGCTGATCTGTGGTTCACTTCCAAAAAATGAAGAGTATTAAGGTATTGGTTTCTTAACACTTCTTCATGGCTAGGTAATACATACATTTTCAACGCCACAAGCCTAAGGGCTTGTGGTTTTTATGCCTTTACCTTCGTCATTGGTTTGATACCATAAGACTCCATTGCCTTCAACTTTAAGGGATTGTCCATCCACTCTTTCCATTCAGTAGTATAAGGATTGTACCCACATTTTAAGGGTTTGCTATAAAGATCTTCGGGCTTTTCAACATAAGCTCTACAATCAGTACAAATGTATCTAAATTCACAGTCTTTACAAGCATGAATTTTGTCTTTGTTGATGTCCCAAGTTTTTTTGAAATCTGGATGCTGGCTCGCTTCTACTAAAGATGTTTCTTTGATATTGCCATATGATTGCGACATAGAGGGACAGTTCTTAATATTGCCTCTTGTATCAATAGAGATTTTCCGATTAAGGCAAGTATTGTGTGCCAAAGATTCGGTAAAGCTTTTTAGATTAATTGCAAATAATTCACGCTCTACTAATCCACAATGTGTATGATCTTTGATGGCATCTGATACATAAAATATGTGCCCCATTCCTGTAGGTGAAACCGCAAGTTGTTTGTCTTCACCAGCACTGTGTAAAATGAGGGTAAAAATTCTAGGATGTTTGAAGACAAAATCTATATAATCTTTGTCGGAATGAGCAGCCATATAAGGCATCAAAAGTTCGACAGAAATGATGCGTTTGTCTCCTATCAATAACAGTATTTGATCCAGTGTTTTTAAATCTATGGGAGCAAAACTTCTCAACTGTACATGTTCGACACCTAGCTCTGACAGTTGCGGCCAAATTCTTTCAAAATCGTGAAGATGATTGGGATCAATGTCCACAATGGCATTGGTAAACCCGCTTGCTTCGTCCCATTGCATATTCATTGGTGGAAAAAACTCTGGTGTGTCCGTAAAGAAAAGACACTCAGCTTCTTCCAATACTTCTAAGTTTTCGTCAATGATGTCGTCGTATTGAAACTCATAATGAGCCTTGATTTCGCCTATTGTTTTTCGGTTAAACTGCTCCAACATTTCGCCCAACTCCAAAGGCAAAAAACGAAAGGATTGTCGCTGTACATCGCACAACAAATACCGACTTGCTCCTTTGACCAAACGGCAACTCTCAAACAATACAACTGTCAAATGATTCTTGTTCATTTTTTTAATTTAACACAGGTAATTTTAGAAATGGGTTTGGATATAGAATAAGGGGAAAAAGCTTTGTTTTGATAAAACTCATTTTTTATAGTAGAGGGCTTTGAGACTGGCAACTCTGACTGTTGTACCAATTTTTGTTTAGACAAAAATTGAAAAAAGAGAGGTACATTGTCCCAGTTTCGGACATCGTTTTCTTGTGTGGCATTTTTATTGTCAATTGATTTCATGGCAAAGTGATTTA
>JAHDIA010000027.1:16248-18211 GCA_020631035.1 Chitinophagales bacterium
TACAATTGACCGACACCCAATCAAATTGCCCACAGGGATTTACTTCTAGAAAAACGAATTCGTTTTGTTTAGAATAAATAAGGTCTATTGAGCCAGTATTGCGTTCCAAGTGTTTCATCAGCTTGGTCAATTTTTGTTCTATTTCTTCGGGCAATTGAAAGGGTACACATCTATTGGGCTTTTTCTGATCATAGTTTCTATAATCAACTTGTGTTTGCTTGTTCTTTTGCGAAAAGATTGCCATTGAATAAAATGCACCCTTTAAAAAGAACGAACGTATTTCAAACTTTTTCTCAATGTATTCTTGTACCAAAGAAGGCGCAAATGATTGCTTGTTGTTTTCTTCTAACAAATGGTTGCCATTCACTCCATAGTAATATCCTTGGTGACTAACTGTTGTGTAATCTTTGATGGGCTTGGTAATGCACTTGTGTTCTTGTAATTTTTCCTTCAAGTCTTGAGGATTGCAACAAATAAGCGAATCGGGAACGGTCAAACCTACTTTTTTCGCCCAAAACAAATCAATGAGCTTGTTGTGATTTTTGCATTTTAAAATACTGCCAATGTGATTGGTGTTGTTTTCTATGTAGTGGTGCAAATACTCGTTTAGGGTTTCATATTCATTCTTCAAACTTTCTAACTCAAAGGACGGACTTGGCAAATTCCCTCTACGCAAAAAAATAGCATCATACTCATCATTGGTGATTTTGTACATCACTTCTTCAAATCTATCCTTATCCAAGGAGCTAACAAAATCTACTTCTTGCTTATACCTATCTTTGATCCAGGCAATAATTTGGGAAGTTGAAAAGTCCCGCTGGCTACTAACAATGAGAATCATTTGAGATGTATTTTGTTTGGGTAAAAAAATAGGAGATTTTCACATTTGTAAAATCTCCTATTCTAAATTAATTGACTGATGTCAACATTTTAATTTAATGCTTGTCTAACAAATTAGTTGTTAGTGCTTGCTGGTGCTTCCAAAGCTTCACCACAGCCAACTTTGTTAGTATCTGTATCCCAAGTGTCAGCATTTCCTCTACCACAACCAGCAGAACCGCCTACATAAATAGTTGCTACAACTTCACCACCTCTTACTTGGTTCAATGCTTCAAATTGGTTTGCTTGGAAATCTTTAAAATCTTTTAAACTTTTCATCGTATTTGTATTTAATTAAAATTATCTCCTCTTTTAAAGGGTTTGGAGAATAGCCCTCAAACGCGTTCTTACTACAAATATAAAATAGCGTACTGCACCAATTGTGCAGTTGTTTTTTTCTTTTTCATCATTCTTAGTTAAAGCATAACAGCCAGGGCTATTTCCTTGGGCGTCTGTCTCATAATCTAATACAATCGTTAATTCCTTGTAACTTCCCGTTTCTAATTCGCCCAACCCTAAAGCCTCTGTTCTCCCAGAGTGATAAGCGGATAGTTCGATGGTGGTTTTTCCTTTGAATCCGTCAAAGGTTTTGCCATCTATTTTTACTTCAGCTACCGTCACAAAAACACCTTTAATATTCGGGTCATCGGAGGGAGCATCGGTAATTTCTAGATTCACCCTACCCTTCGTTTCTACAGTAGTTGGAGGAGTTGTGGGATTTGGGGAAGTAGCTTCATCCTTGCTACAATTAGTAAAAAATAAAGATAACAACAAAAAGAAGCAGATTCCCTTCAGGGATTTCAATACTAAATTCATGGAAATTGGATTTTGTTTAAAAAACAGTAATTTCTAAAATTCCATCAATTGGCTGCAAGCGGCAAATTTCTTTTTGAATCGCGTTAAAAAATTTGACCATAGCCCTGCTATGCTAAAATTTTTCGCCTTATTCAAAATAAAATTTGCTCACTTTCGCTCAATCATAAAAATTTAGACATACTCTAAGGAAAAGTCATTAGTTCAAGAAGTTAGGGCGAGGCTGCCGTTACAGTAATAGCCCCGCTCTAAACCTAATTCATATTTACAA
>JAHDIA010000028.1 GCA_020631035.1 Chitinophagales bacterium
TTTAAAACTACAAAGTCAAAGAAGAAAACAGGTATGAAAAGTGTCCACTTTTGAATTTCATTATAAGACATTCACTTAAATGTTCAATATGTTTGAGTGGATGTCTTTTTTATCTAAAAAATTACACCTTTCAAATGTTTATTTTCAATTTTTCTTATATTATAGCTTTACGCATTGAAAATTAATATGACATTTCTGTTTGCAATATGTATAGTTGAAATGTCATATTTCCTGCTTATTAAATCTTTCTACTTATAATTAATTTCAATTTTCAACTAAATTACAGAGTACTAAAACCCCAAGTAATCTTAATTTTTCAATTTTAAATCTTAAATTTAAAATCACGTCTTCTGCTTCCGCTTCTTTGCCGCAGGGAACAACACATTGTTCAAAATCAGACGATAGCCAGGAGAGTTCGGGTGAAGACTCAAATCCGTTTCAGGTTCCCCTACATAATGGCGGTAATCCTCAGGATCGTGTCCACCATAAAAAGTAAAGAATCCCTGACCATATTCACTATGGATGTATTTAGCATCATTGGTAGAAGGACTTTCGCCCATTATCAAAATATTGGACTTAATGAGTGATTTTTTATAAGAAGTTGTTTGACCCATAAAACCTTTGATGACCTTTTTATGATTTTGGGTAAGCATCGTTGGAACAGGGTCCCACTTAGCAGAAAAGTCAAACAAGGTAAAAGCGTCTAAATTCTCAGGCACTTTTTGACGAACATCTGTTGCATCAATGCTCGAAAATTCGTACTCCATTGGATTCATTGACAAGTTGAAATCCTTGAAGGCAAAAGTTTTATTGTAATCCAATTTGGTTTGAGCATCACGGTCGGGGCTATCCCCATCAAACATACGGTCGCAAATGTCCGTCCCTTCGGCTGCCAATGCAATATCGTAAGTATCGGTGGCAGAACACATCGCAAACATAAAACCACCACCAATCACATAATCTCTAATTTTGTGGACTACCGCCAATTTCATCTGGGAAACTTTGCCATACCCCATACGTTGCGCCTTTTCCTCTTCGTACTTTACCTGCGACTGATACCAAGGACGACTGCGATAGTTTCGGTAAAAACGCCCATACTGTCCCGTAAAATCTTCGTGATGGAGGTGTAGCCAATCGTATTGAGCCAGCTTTTCTTCCAATACTTCTTCATCATACAATTTGTCAAAGGGAATTTCTGCATAGTTTAGGGCAAGCGTTACTGCATCGTCCCAGGGAAGATCGGGGTGACGAGGTTTCTCACTAGGAGTATAAACCGCAATTTTAGGAGCCTTCTCCAATTTGGCAATGTCCATATTTTGCTCAGGATTGGCAATTTCGGTGAGTATCAGTGTATATTGTGCATCAGCAATGATTTCAAAGCTCACCCCACGAATCAGGCACTCATCTGCAATCAACTTAATGTTTTCTGTGGCAAAACTGCCCCCACGATAATTGAGCAGCCAATCAACTGTACCTCCTTGATTCAATACCCAATATGCAATACCATATGCCTTGAGGTGATCCTTTTGGTTTTCATCCATTGGAATCAAAATTTGCGATGCTTGTACCATCTGTCCAAGCAGCAAAAATAGAGCAAATAAAATCAGTTTTTTCATCATACTTATTTTAAACTATCTAAACCTTAGAATGTTTCTGTTTTTATAGATTTTAAGAATAGACTAGGGCTTAAAATTCACAACGCCCTAAACCTCATCTTATTACGAAAAGTAAGACAGTCAAAGCGTATTTTGTAACACCCCTGCATTTTTAACCAAAAATTAAGAGTATGGTGTGATTTATTCGGCAGTTGGGGGGATAGAAGGACTAATTTCCATCAGCCCGCAACACTTATCATAAGTTCGTTAATTTTAGCCATCAACCAATCTCGATGCGTGACCTGTGTGGTTTTAAGTCTTTCCAACAATTTTTGTACTCTTTTTTCATTGATGTTGGGGTTATTTTGTAATCGAATCAAACCCTTGCAAATCGTAATAAAACCCTGATAAGATTTGCGTAAGTCATTGCTAATCCTTTGGCGGTTTTGACGAACAAACTGCTCAAAAGCCTTGAGACGAAAATCCACCAAATTGAATTCATTTTTTTCATAAAGACAGCGAATCTCTAAGACCTTACCACCCATCTCAAAATGTCCATCTGTTTGTCTATTGACATAGCGCAGTTTGCCCAAAGCCTCATCAAATTCCCCCTTTGCATAAAAACACATTGCACCAAAATAATACTTCGCACTCCTGTGCAAATCGGGATGCAACTGGGCACAACCAATCTCAATCATATTTTCTGCTTTGTCTATATAACCCAAGTTTAGCGCAGCTCCAATAATGTTGTTCAAACGTTCAATAGGTACATAGCGATTAGTAGTAAGCAGCTTTTTATTAATTTGATCCTCATAAATCTCAAAAATGTGTTTGAAAAAATCACTTCTTCTTTCTTGTCTAAGAACGTGAATACAAAAATTAGCAATATAGGTATACAATTCAACAGCCATATCTTTGGGAAAGGTTTCGGACTGTTCCATTAAGGTTTCTTTTAAGTATTCAAAAGAATCATAATCTTCTCGATCTATCAAGATTTTATATACTCGAAGATAAATTTTAGCCAAAGGGTGACTGCTCAATTTGTGTTTGGCAAGAAATGTCTCCATTTCTTCTAAAGTAAATAAGTAAGGGGCAATTTCCTCAGCATTCAACTGAAAAATATATTCAAAGTTTTTAAGTTGACAGGTCAGCCACAAACGATTGATGGCATAATATTGACTAAAAAATTGAATGGAGTTGATAAGCAATGGAGGAGCACTTCTTCCCCTTTGAATACGAGTCTGGGTCTCAAATTCTTCTTTTTCAAATCGAAAACGATGCAAAAAAGTGTTGAGATTGTAAACATCTGAAATTATATCGCTTTGCCAGTCCCGTCTTTGTTTTTCAGGAATGATATTCAAGCCCCGTTCATTAACAGTTCGAAACAATAAATAATTGAGTTGATGAGGACTCTGTTGTAATTTAGTATGTGCCAGAAATTGTGAAATATACTGGTTGGTTTTGACACACAATTGACTCAAACGTTTAGACGATTTATTACGAATATACTCTTCTCCAGTATAAATATACTCAAATAGTTGCTGTTCCGATTTGGAATTAGGACTTTCATAAAACTGATACATACCATCAATCAGTTTTAAATAATTGCTAGCATTTTTGACATGAAAAGGAGAATTTAGAAAATCCTTAAATCTTTCCAATTCATTTTCCGTTTCTAATTGTTTTAAAAATTCAAATGTACGGTCGCCAGTCATTGTATTGTCATTTTAATTTATGTCCAATTAATTTGTTTTGGGACGGAACGTTCAAAACTTCGCTCGATGGCAACTCCTCGCTATCCGCTGCTACTCCTCCTGGATTTTGACAGTCATTCCGATACACAATTGTTACTACCAAGTCATCAATGTTTCAACCCAAATAAATTGTGGAGTGAGCCTGTCAAAATCCACTGCGGGGTATCCGCTACTATCGAGCGTATGAGAGAATGTTTAAGCCTTTGTCGCATATCTCAAAAAATTGCTTTTATTCATATATTTTTATCATCAAAACAAGTTTTTACAAGAAAAAAATCTCTTTTTAGAATGTGTTTTTATTGTATTGATATAGAAATGTATTGAAATTTGTAGAGTTAAAACTTTGTTTTTCAATTATTTGTGTGTTTTTTTGATAGTTCTATGTGATAGAAATGTAAAAATAGATTATTTTTTTCAGAAATAAAAATGCTGCAATTTTAGGCTGTAATTAAAAACAACAGTGCAAATCAGCCAATGATTGAAGCCAACTGATGTGCCTTTTTCAATGAATCAATCACCCCATAAACCAGTTAAATGAAGCGCAACCTATACTTTATTACAACATTGTTTTCCTTTTGGATACTTGTTCAAACCAACACCAAGGCTCAATCTGTAGACCTTTTATCTGAAATAACAGAAAAAAATAGTACACAAGAATTGATGTATTTTTCACAAGAAAAAGAAGTGAGTGTTGAGAAGTTAAATGGAAAATACAAATCTCATCTTTCATTAACAGAACAAGATGCACTTAAATTAACTCAAAGTCATAAAAGTGAGTTGAGTAATTGGACGCATTACCGCCTCAACCAATATCACCAAGACATTAAGGTAGAGGGCGCCCAACTCTTGGCTCACGAAAAAGACAATATCCTACAAAAAGCCAATGGGCATTTGGTGCCAAATATGCAAAAACAAAATATCCAAGCAAGTATAGATGAAGCAGTGGCTTTTCAGAAAGCACTCAATTTTGTCAATGCTCAAACGTATGCTTGGGAAACAGCAGAAACAACTGAATGTCCTCAAGCTCACTTATGTTGGTATGACCCCGCTTATAGTACCAATTCAGATCAATATAAGTTGTGTTACAAATTTGATATTTATGCGGTAAAACCATTATTAGGTAAAAGCATATTTGTCAATGCCAATACAGGAGAGGTGGAAGGTACTTTAGAACTATTGTATTTTCAATGTCAGAGTCCCGCCGATAATGTATTGGCTTCGGGCAATTCTTTATACAATGGAGAGGTCGAATTTTTTACAAGTTTCAATGCTGATGACAATACTTATTATCTCGAAAATTGTACAGGTGGAGGTATTGTTACCAAGGTTTGTAACAATACTTACGAGCTGATCTCTACAGCAGTAAGCGATACGGACAATTACTGGGAAGCTGATCCAACTGCGGTCACTTTACATGCAGCAGTAGAAGAGGTATACAATGTATACAAAGAAGTCTTTGGTCGAGCAAGCTACGACAATGATGAGGGCATCATTAGAAGTTATGCTCATTATGGGCCAGACTTCAATAATGCAATATGGTATCAAAACCAAATCATTTGTGGGGATGGGGATGGCGAATTGTACAAGCCTTTGGTCAGTTTGGATATCGTAGCTCACGAATTTACCCACGGCGTGACTCAGTATTCCTCTCAATTGATTTATCAAAACGAGTCAGGCGCACTCAATGAATCTTTTAGTGATATTTTTGGGGTATACATTGAGTATAAGACATATGGAGAAGGCAACTGGAATTGGAGAATAGGAGAGGAGGCAATAATGGGCTATGATGGGATCAGAGATTTGTCCAAACCCGATTCAGAAAACGTTCCACAAAAACAACCTGATACTTACCTTGGAAATCATTGGTACAATGGAGTAGACAATCAAGAGGAGGTACATACGAATAGTGGTGTACAAAACCATTGGTTCTATTTATTGAGTGAAGGAGGCAATAACATAAATCCTGATTTTGGTGGCAGTTTTGACATAGAGGGAGTGGGTATAGATGCGGCAGCGCAAATTGCCTATTTAACATTAACAGAGTATTTATTTCCCAGCGCAAACTATGTCGATATGCGCAATTTATCCATTGAAGCAGCCAAAGAATTGTATGGAGAAAATTCTACTGCGGCAACAGCTTGTCGTCAAGCTTGGTGTGCAGTAGGCATAGGCAATTGCAATGATGAAGAGAAAAGCATTACAATTACTACACCAAATGGCGGCGAACATTTTTTCCCCAATGATCCCATTGGTATTCAATGGACTTCAGAAGGAGATATAGACAAAGTAAAAATTGAGCTTTCTACAGATGGTGGCATCAACTACTCTAGTCTGGTATCTGAATATGACAACAATGGCAACTTTGATTGGGCAGCTCCATCAGATATTAATACAACTTTGGGACGAATCAGAATTAGCAGTACCACTGAACTATATGTAAGCGATGTATCTGATACAGATTTTAGCATTGGTCCCAATATCGTATCGGGAGATTGTAACCTAAATCCCTCCTTTGAACTAATAGACAATGGGCCTTATTGTCAAGGAACAGCTTACACAGTTAATACAACAGGCAATTTCAGCGAGGAGGCAAGTTTTGAATGGCATATTGGGGAAGAAATGATAAGTATCGAAAAAAATCCAAACATAACTTTTGAGAATGCAGGCATCCAAAGCCTTAGCCTGACCATTATAGAAGGCAACTGTAGTGCAACCACGGCTGTTAGTTTGGATATTGTAGAAGAAGCAATGGCTGTATTCACTTATAGTGCAAGTGAACTAAGTGTGGTATTTTTTGCCAATGGTGATTTGGAGTATATATGGGATTTTGGAGATGGTACACAAAGTACCGAAAGCAATCCTGTACACACCTTTGAGACTTTTGATACTTACGAAGTTTGTCTCACAGTAAACAATGCTTGTAGTAGCAATACCCAATGCCAAAACATCACCACAGTAGAAGAGGTCGTTTCTAGCCAAGACCCTTGTAGTAACCCTACAGATTTTGGGAATGAAGAAGTTACTTTCTATTCCAACCCCAACCATCAAATCAGTGCAATGCTTAAAAACAAAGATTATATTTTTACAAGTGGTCGAGGTGGACTAACCAAATGGAATATGAACAATGGCAGCTACGAAAAATATACAACTAAAGATGGTTTGTATGGTACATTTAATAGGAGTGACGACAATATTATAGTAGATGCCAATGAAGATGTATGGTTTCTGATAGAGAACGTATTACATAAATACAATGATGCTACCAATACCATCGAATATTTTTATTCAGATGAAAATGGGAATGTTGATTTGGGCTTAGTAGATATTAGTATTGGTACAGATGGGACAATTTGGGGTATCAATAATTCCAGACTTTACAGTTTTGATGGCATCAATTATACAGAAATAGATACAACAACAGAAAACTTGGGGATTGACATAGGAGAATTTGAACAATTAGAAATAGATGAATTCAACAATATCTATATCATTACATCAGATGGGTATACCATAAGATACAATGCCTTGGCAAATGCCTACGAAAACATTCCCAACACCATCACCAAACAAGATGCGAACAAAAGATTGGCAATGGCAAAATTATCAGATGGTACGATATGGATAGGTACACGAGACGAAGGCATTCATTTTTACAATGGAGTAGAATTTGAATTGTTAAGTACTTATCCCGATAGCATTGGAGCAACAAACTTTTATGTAGATGGATCCGATGTATACTTTGTAAGATTTGAGGCAAACAATCACGAAGAAGAAATGATGAAATACAATGGAAGTACTTTTGAAAGTATCAATATACCATTTGGTTACAATGGAATAGAAGGTATCACCACCAATGATGAAGGGGATTTGTATTTGGCTTTGAGCAATGAAGATGTTTCAATTGTTTTTCACGATGGTACGGCTAGTGCTAGTTCGGAAGAAACCGATAATATAGACAACTGGCAACAATGGTCAGTTGATACTCCAATACCTACTACCAACCCAGTAAATATTACAAGAGGTCCCAATGGAAAAATTTATTTAAACTTTGTTTGGCACAATTTTAATTCATCTTTTGATGGCAACAATTCAGAGCTTTTACCCTTTGCCAATAGTTACTGGTCAGTAAGATGGGGCGTAGATGCCAATGACAATTTGTACATTTTTACTTATGATAGTGATGGAACACAAAGCCTCAAATTGTATGATGGCAATATTGTACTAGACATAGTAGACTTACCCAATGCCAGTGAGGTATATTTTCAAAATACCATCATTGATGTGGACTATATGAATCGAATCAACATCTTAGGACGTGATGAGGAGACAGAGGACTATTTGGGAATATGGAGATACGACAGTGGTAATTTTACTCAAATCATTACAGCAGCAGAACTCCCCGAACCTGAGGAAATGATAAGTGACCCATCAGGTGTGCTATGGATGGCAGCAGGAGAGTCTGGTTTGTTCAAATTCACAGATGATAATGGATTAGAAGTTGTGGACTTAGGCTTAAATTCCATTAAGGATTTAGCCATTGGAGACAATGGTGATTTATGGATAATGGAAGGAGATGGCAAATTGTACCAATATGATGGAGCCACGCTCACCAATCACGACACATTCATTGAAGCACAGATTGGACCTGTAAATAGTGAAGATCTAATCGTAGCAAGTACAGGAGACATCTGGATTGCTACAGGTAATACTGTCATTCGCTATAACCCAATTATGCAAACAGTAATACGTGAATATACAAGGGAAGATGGCATGAGTAACCCTCGAGATATAATGGAAGACGCAGCAGGCAACATCTGGACCGACGACTGGGGAGGCATCAACCGAATCAATGTGGGAACAGAAATAACAGATACCGAAGGCACAGTCGAAATTTACACCAATCCACACCGCATTGTTTCTATGATCAAAAACAAAGACTATATCCTAACCAGCAGTTGGGGGGGGGTAGTCAAATGGAATATGAACGATGGCAGCTACGAAAAATACACCACGAAAGAAGGACTGTTTGGAAACCTTAACCTTGATGTGGATAATATGGCAGTAGATGCCAATGGAGATGTCTGGTTTATCACAGGCGGAATATTGCACAAATACAATGACGCCACCAATACCATTGAGTATTTTTATATTGGAGAAGAAGCAGGTAATACCATAACAATTAGTGACATTAGTATAGGACCTGATGGAACAGTTTGGTGCATTGGATGGAGTAGCTTCCTGAAATTCGATGGAGAAAACTTCGAAGCCCTAAGTGAAAATTTAGATACAATAATTGAAACCCCAACAGATACACTCACAATTGATATGCTTGAAAGATTGAATCAAGTACACGCTGATGAAAACAACAATGTTTGGATCAGTACTGCAAAAGGATATGTCATACGATACAATCCCACAAATGATACTTACGAAAACATTCCCAATAGCTACTCAGGACTTCCCGATGCTTTGCGTACAACACAATTAGCAGATTTTGTCGAATTATCCGATGGTACTTTGTGGGTAGGTTCTTATGGTGGAGGCATTCACCAGTACAATGGAGCCAGTTTTGAACAAGTAGCAGCTTATCCTGATAGCATTTTAGCTACTAGGTTTTATGTAGATGGAGAAGATGTCTATTTTGTAGGCTCGGAAAGTGCAATTACCAATAACAATGGAAATGGAATAATTAAATACGATGGAACAGAATTCAAACACATCCATGCACCTTTTTGGCATGGTGCAGTTGGTGGTATCACGACCAATGAAGAAGGTGATTTGTATTTGGGTGTTGGTGGAATTGTTTTCTATGATGGAGGAGTTATAGCCGATTCATTGGCTTTGAACAATCAAGAAAATTGGGAACAATGGGAAACTACACCACTAGTACCTTCTGCTTATCCATCCAATATAATAGGTGGCGGGCCCAATGGACAAGTGTATTTAGACTACATTTGGCAACATAGAGCGGCAAGTTTTGATGGAAACAACTTCGTCGAAATTATAGATTTTCTTGAAGAATTTAGTGGCGTAGTATGGCAAGTAGATAAGAATAATAATTTACACCTTATTACCGACAAGGAAATAGTAGATATGTCAGGTCAGACAATAGACCGAACACAAAGCCTTAAACGCTACGATGGCAATACACTAATAGATATAGCAGACCTACCCAATGCCAGTGAAGTCTACTTTGGAAATACGTACAATATAGGAATAGACATCGACAATATGGGAAGAGTCTACATCAGAGGCGAAAAACTAGATGATGAATCAAATGAATATGAGTATGAAGGAGTATGGAGATACGACAATGGTAGTGTCAATCAAATCATTACCAAAGAGGAGCTTAACGAGTTCCAATTAGGACGAATGGAAAGTGATGCCGAAGGAACCCTCTGGATTGCCGCAAGAGATTCTGGTTTGGCAAAATATACCGATGCCAATGGACTAGAATTTTTAAATCTTCCAAACTTAGAATATGTTAGCGATATAGCTGTTGGAGACAACGGAAACATCTGGATTGTAAAATGGGACATTGAATTATACGAATACGATGGAACCAATCTTATAGAACATTACACCGCTTTACAAGCACAAATCCCAGAATACGATGATTTAGAAGTGCAAGATATGTTGCTATCTAGTACAGGAGATCTCTGGCTTACTACCCAAAGCACAGTCATTCACTATGACCCGACAAGCCAAACAGTCATCAATCATTACACTAGAGAAGATGGCATCAATACCCCAACACAAATAGCCGAAGATAGCGAAGGCGATATCTGGACTTCAGGTTGGGGGGGCATCAACCAAATCATCTTTGGAACGTCCAACTTTGCCAACTTCAGTTACAATAGCGAAGAACCTATTTGTGTAGGAAGTGAAGTTGTATTTGACAACATTACACAAAATGCTGTTAACTATACTTGGTTGGTAAACAATACGTATATCTCCAAGCAAAAAAATCTAAGACATAGCTTTACTACAGCGGGTCAACACATCGTCACCCTCATTGCAGACAACGAAGATGGTTGCGACAATAGTTATAGCCTAAGTGTCGAAGTACTCCCCAGTGCGAGCCAAT
Organism: Chitinophagales bacterium; assembly: GCA_020631035.1. Lineage (GTDB taxonomy): Bacteria > Bacteroidota > Bacteroidia > Chitinophagales > UBA2359 > JAHDGP01. Next base: position 10,437 of record JAHDIA010000028.1, read on the forward strand.
TTGAAACGCTCGAAAACATCATCCTCTGTGGCAACGATAGCACTGTCACTCTAGAGGCAGGAACCGACCAAATGGCATTTTACTTCTGGGATTTCAATGGACAACTTCTAGGAACCGACAACACACTGACCATCACAGAAGCAGACTCTACTGGCGTACCCTCTGGAACCTATACTGTTTCAATGATAGACCAATGTGGAGGAACAGCCGTCAAAACCTTTGAAGTTGTTACAGGCGAACAAGCTTGCAACGCTGAACCTGTCTGGCCAGGCGACATCAACTACGATGGAGTAGTCGATCAATACGATATATTGTTCTTTGGTAGTGCCTACGGAAATACAGGACCATTTCGTCCCGATGCTTCTACTGAATGGACAGCACAAACAGGTCCAGGCTGGGCTCAAGCTCAAATGAATGGCGTCAACTTCAAACATGCCGACTGCAATGGCGATGGCAAAATAGATTTATACGATCCCTTTGCCATAGAAGACAATTTTGGACAAACCCACACCGATACCTTAGGACTAGTGCCCATCAATAGTGAACCTATTTACAGCATTTTAGCTAATTTGGTCAACGAAAGAGATACCTTGCTTAATGGCGATTTACACTCAATCAAAACCATTAATCTAGATTTAAAAGATGCCCAAGATGGCTCTTCGGCGACCTTGCCCTCCTATGGATTTGCAGGAATAATCGCCCTAGAATTTAGCTCTGAATTATTAGAAGGGCTCAATCCCCTGGTTGATGTAGCCATCAATTTCAACAACAGTTGTTTAGGAAATGAATCAGAAAATGTATACGCCTATGCCGAAGTAGATGTAGAAAACAATCTCATCTATTTTGGAATCACCCGCTACGATTATCAAAACGTCATTTGTGGAGATGGATCTGATGCAGCATCAGCAGTGGCCTCAATCGACATTGTTGTAGACGATTATCTACCCTTTAGCGAAAATCCAGATTACAATGGCGAAGAAGTCATTGAAGATACCGTCACAATTTCTTTGGTAGATGTATTGAGCATCAACAACGGAACAGGCATCAACGAATTGGGTAATTTCTTTAACATCATTGCGCCTGTAACAGGAGAGGAAAACACAGAAATTATCAAATTTTACGAAGAGCCTACCAATCTAGAAGAATTGATTGTAGAAGAAGTAGAGCAGACATTTAAAGTGTATCCCAATCCAACAACAGATTACGTAAAAATTGAATTGGATGAAATGATAGCGTCCAAGACCAAGATAGAACTGGTCAATGCAGCAGGACAACTTGTATATCAAACCAACATCTTAGAACCTGGATCAAACAATACATTCCAATTAGATGTATCCAATTTAAGCGAAGGTGTTTATACCATAAACATCACCGATAACATCCATACAAGATTGACCCAAAAATTGACAATCATCCATTAACCGTTCCATACGTAGGGGCACCCCTTGTGGGTGCCCGAACAGAAACCACATTTCCACCATAGGGGCACCCCTTGTGGTTGCCCGAACAGAAACCACATTTCCACCGTAGGGGCAGACCTATGTGTCTGCCCGAACAGAAACCACATTTCCACCGTAGGGGCAGACCTATGTGTCTGCCCGAACAGGAACCACAACAAATGCCCAAACAGAACCCACAAAAGAACAAGAGCATTTACAATTTATTGGGGTAGAAACGCAGTCAGTAGCAAAAATGCTGCTGACTGTTTTTTTTTAGTAGCAAAGGCTTTATCTTGCATCGCCACTTATTTACCCGCTATCCGCTTTTGCATGGCAATCGCTCCTATCGGGGCTATACATCGCCTCTTTCATTCCTGCGTAGGTCCATTTTTCCACCCGCTTCACGCCAAGTAAAATTATAAATGATGGATGGCGAAATGGACAGTCAATTCACAATTTATAACTCACAATTCATAATTAAAAAAGGTGTCGGATGAGCGGGAGGAAGCCCCCTTATACGCAGCCTAAAACCTGCGTTGGCTAACCAGATCATAGCGCAGCCATGAAAGATGCACGCTGCCCAATAAAAATACATCTTCATAAAGATAACTGCCTTGTTGAAAATGAATTTGTTAGATAGATAAATATTCTTTTTGTAGAATGAGTATTTGTTTTGTGAATTTAAGTTGTTGATTTGTAGGTTTTTATGTTTTTTTATTGTGATTGTGTCTTGTAGAAAAAATGGAATTATATAATTTTTTGATTGAGAGAAATGCTGCAATTTTGTACCAACCAATAGTGATATACAAGCATACCAATAGTGGTGATTAAAACTAAAAATCTATTTAATAAATCTATTAATTAATCAGTCATGAAATTGAGTACTTATCTACTAGCCAGTTTGTTGGGACTGTATTGTTTCGCCAACCTTAATGGACAATCCGATGCAACATTATTGGAAATTGCAAAAAAGGAGAGCACCCATCAGTTGATGCACTTCTTACCAGAAAAACAAATCAAGTTGCAAGAGCTTAATGGGAAATACAAAAGCAATTTATCCCTTACGCAACATGATGAACTCAAGCTCAAAAAAACCAATAAAAGTGATCATACAACTTGGACGCATTACCGCTTAGAACAATTCCATCAAGGAATCAAAGTCGAAGGGGCTCAATTGCTTGCCCACGAAAAAGAAGGCATCATTGAAAAAGCCAATGGGAAATTGATAAAATCAATGCCTTTTAAAAATACCCAAACAAGCATCAACGAAGCCGAAGCCTTACAAGCAGCTTTGAACTTTGTAGGAGCTACTGTATATATGTGGGAAACAAACAATGAAGCCATAAAGGAGGGCACTTGTCCCAACGCAGAGCTATGTTGGTTTGATAGACAGTATAGCGATGATGCAAGCCAATACAAATTGGCATACAAATTTGAAATTTATGCCACTGAGCCATTTGTAGGAAAAGCAGTGTATGTTGATGCCAATACCGCAGAGGTCTTAGGAAGTCTTGAATTGGCACACAAATGCTTTGGTCCAGAAAACGATCAAGAGGCAAAAGGACCTTCTTTGTACAATGGAGAAGTAGAGTTTTTCTCTAGCTTTAATCCAGACAATAATTTTTATTATTTAGAAAATTGCATGGGAGGTGGAATAGAAACCAGCAGTTGTGACAATACTTGGGAGATTTTAGATATTTCCATTGTAGACCTTGACAATTATTGGGAAGAAGATCCCCTTGCCGTTTCTGCACATTGGGCTGTTGAGCAAACCTATGAAGTGTTTGACAAAGACTTTAATAGAAGGAGTTATGATGGAAATGAGGCGAAGGTGAGATGTTATGTACACTATGGCGAAAATTGGAACAATGCAGCTTGGTTCAAAGATCAAATTTTTTGTGGAAGTGGCGATGGAGAGCATTTCAATGCTTGGGTCAGTGTAGACATAGTCGCTCACGAATTTGCGCATGGTGTTACCCAATACTCAGGTGGAATGAATTATGTATATGAATCGGGTGCTTTAAATGAATCCTTTAGCGATATTTTGGGTACTTATGTAGAAGCCAAGGTAAATCCCAACTGGAATTGGCAGATAGGGGAGGAATTCAGTCAATCTATTTCAGCCATAAGAGATATGTCCAACCCCAGTTCTTCAACTGTGTATGCTCCTCAACCAGATACCTATCAAGGAGAGCATTGGTTCAATACAGCCGATTGTGGACAACCCGACGGTAGCAATAACAACTGTGGTGTACACACCAATAGTGGCGTACAGAATTTTTGGTTTTATTTATTGAGTGAAGGCGGTACAGGAACAAACGATTTTGATACAGCATATGAAGTTGAGGGAATTGGGATTGACAAAGCAGCCCAAATTGCCTACAAAACCTTAACCGACTATTTGTTCCCTACTGCAGTTTATGCAGATGCCCGAAACCTGTCAATAGAAGCAGCCAAAGAGTTGTTTGGCGAAAACTCCATCGAGGCAACTGCTTGTGAACAAGCTTGGTGTGCAGTTGGTTTGGGAGAATGTAGTGCCAATCCACCAAGCGACAAAAACATCACAATTCTATTTCCCAATGGAGGAGAGCAGTTTGTACCAGGAGAAGAAGTCGACATCTTATGGACAAGTATGGGAGAAATAGAAAAAGTAAGATTGGATTATTCAAACAATGGAGGCGTGACCTACACAAGTCTTTTTGCCAATTTAGACAACGATGGCATTTTTTCTTGGATCATTCCCAACAATGAAAATACAGACATTGCCTTGATTAAGATAACTGAATTGACCAACAATTCAGTAGTTTTTGATGTAAGTGATGCCACATTTAGCATACAACCTCCAGCCCCACCAATACCGCCAGGATGTGATGATTTAGAAGCCAGCTTCGAAATTTCAGCGCAAGCTCCTTATTGTCAAGGAACACCCTATCAGTTTGTGACAACCAGTGAAGTGACAGACAATATGAGCTACGAATGGACCATCAATGGTTTATTGGTCAGCAACGAAAAAAATCCCACACTGAGTTTTGATAATGTAGAAACACAAGAAGTGGTCTTGACCATAACAGAGGGAGACTGTAGCTCAACAACGGCAATGAGCTTTGATGTCATTACAGTGCCTTCTGCCGACTTTACACACAGCAATAGTGAACTAACGGTCAATTTTTTTCCTACAGATGGCAATGCAAACAGCTACACTTGGACATTCAATGGCAACGACCAAAGTACAGAGCAAAGCCCAGTATATACTTTTGATACTTTTGGTGTACAAGAAGTTTGTTTGGAAACAGCCAACGATTGTGGAACAAGTCAACAATGTTTGACCATCGAGACAGTTGCAAACCCTGCTCCTTGTAATGGTGGTCAAGAAGGGGAAGCGGGAATTGTCAACTTTTTCTCCAATCCCAATCATTTTATTCGTGCAGTGGCAAAAAGCAAGGATTACATTTTAACAAGTGGTCGAGGTGGAGTAGTCAAATGGAATATGAATGACGGCAGCTATGAAACATATACTACCAAAGATGGTTTGTATGGAACTCTTAATTTAGGGAGCAACAATATGACTGTAGATGCCAATGACAATATATGGTTCATTACCAGCAGTGTATTGCACAAATATGATGATGCCACCAATACCATAGAATATTTTGAATCAGACGAGATGGGGAATTCAGATTTGAGATTGATTGATGTTAACATTGGTACAGATGGAACAATCTGGTGCATGAATTCTTCTGGTCTTTTTAGTTTTGATGGAATCAATTATACAAAAATGGATGCCACAACTGATGACTTGGGGATTAACAATATTGGTACATTTGATCAATTAGAAATTGATGAATTTAACAATATATGGATCATTACGGATAATGGTTTTACTTTAAAATATAACACAACAACAAATGCCTACGAAAACATTCCCAACACCATCACCAAACAAGACGGCAACAAAAGATTGGCAATGACAAAATTATCAGATGGAACAATCTGGGTAGGTACACGAGACGAAGGCATTCACGCATACAATGGAATAGAATTTGAATTGCTAACTACTTATCCAGATAGCATCGGAGCAACAAGCTTTTATGTAGATGGAGCCGATGTCTACTTTGTAAGGTTTGAAGGAAACAATCACGAAGAAGAAATGATGAAATACAATGGAGGCGTTTTTGAAAGCATCAATGTACCATTTGGGTACAACGGAATTAAAGGCATCACCACCAATGAAGAAGGAGATTTATATTTGGTAATAGGCAGTGAAGATCTTGCAATAGCCTTTCACGATGGAACAGCCAATGCTAGCTCAGAAGAAACCGATAACATAGACAACTGGCAATTATGGAAAGTTGATACACCCATCCCTTCTACCAATTCTGTTGAGCTTACCAGAGGACCCAATGGTAAAGTTTATTTGAATTTTGTCTGGCACAATTTGAATTGCTCTTTCGATGGCAGTACTTCCGAACTCCTAGCATTTGCCAATAGTTACTGGTCAGTAAGGTGGGGGGCAGATGCCAATGACAATTTGTACATTTTTACTTATGATAGTGATGGAACACAAAGCCTCAAATTGTATGATGGCAATATAGTACTAGACATAGCGGACTTACCCAATGCCAGTGAGGTATATTTACAAAATACCATCATTGATATAGACCAAATGAATCGAATCAATATCTTAGGACACAATGAAGAGACAGGAGAGTATTTGGGAATATGGAGATATGACAATGGCAACTTCACCCAAATCATTACAGCCGAAGAACTCCCCAAGCCTTTTGAAATGGAAAGCGACCCAACAGGCACACTATGGATGGCTACAGGAGACGCTGGATTATTCAAATATACAGATGATAGTGGATTAGAAATTGTAGACTTAGGCTTAAATTTCATTAAGGATTTAGCCATTGGAGACAATGGTGATCTATGGATAATAGAAGAAAATGGCAGATTATACCAATACGATGACACCAATCTCGCCAATCACGACATATTCATTGAAACTCAAATTGGAACTGTCAATAGTGAAGATATAATCATAGCAAGTACAGGAGACATCTGGATTGCTACTGGTAGTTCCGTCATTCACTATGATCCAGTTGCTCAAACAGTGATAAGTGAATATACAAGAGAGGAGGGTATTAGTAGAGCGAATGATATAATGGAAGACGCAGCAGGCAACATTTGGACCGACGACTGGGGCGGCATCAACCAAATCATTCCTGGAGCCAATAATACTGACAATAGTGGCGACATAGCAATCGATTTTTACTTACCAATCGACAATGTTTGTGTAGGAAATGAAATTACCACCAACAATACCACCCAAGGAGCCACAAGCTACGAATGGTTGATAGACAACATCTTTGTAGCAGATACAGAAGACCTTACATATATCTTTGAAGAGGAAGGCACATACACCGTCACCCTCTATGCCTACAACGACGAAGGCTGTGATGCAAGCATCTCCAAAACAATCGAGATTTTGCCATCAGCCAACCAATTTACAGCCAGCGAAGAATTGGCAATGTGTTTGGGCCAAAGCTACCTACTCGAAGCAGGAACCAACCAAATGGCCTTTTACTTCTGGGACCTAAATGGACAATTACTAGGAACCGAAAGCACACTATTGCTCAACGAAGAATCAATCTCAGGCACCTATGTTTTGTCAATGATTGACTTCTGTGGAGGAACAGCAACCAAAACCATCGAAGTGGTCATCAGCGAAGAAATTTGTGAACCAGAATCAGAACCCGTTTGGCCAGGCGATGTCAATTATGACGGCATTGTCAACAAAACCGACATTCTGTTCTACGGTTTGGCTTATGGAGAATCAGGACCAACAAGAAATCCCGCCTCTTGTGATTGGGAACCACAACTAGCAACGCCTTGGGCAACAACTCAAAGCAACGGAGCCAATATGAAACACGCCGATTGTAACGGAGATGGTCAAGTCAATTTAGCAGACCCAATTGCCATACAGAAAAACTATGGTAAAACACACAACGATACTCTTGTTCCTATGGAGTTCAATGGAGTGTCCATATTTGGTTTGATTCCAGAAATAATAGGCGAAAGAGATACCATCGTCGATGGATCAATGATGTCTGTAAGAACGATCCAATTAAAATTGATAGATGCCGAAGATGGGGGAGTGGCAAGTTTGCCAGCCTACGGATTTGCAGGTATTTTACACTTAAATTTTTCTGATCCGATTATCCAAGCATTAAAACCTTTGGTAGATGTAAAAGTAGACTTTGCCAATAGTTGCATTGGTTCAGAAACAGGATTCTTTGGAC
>JAHDIA010000769.1 GCA_020631035.1 Chitinophagales bacterium
CTAGCCAGAAAGACGAAGTCGTAGACCAGTAAGAGGTTTTCAGACAGGTTCTAAGACCTTAAATATATGTGTGCAATATGATTAGACTAAAGACCGTCTTATTGAGTGTCTGCTTATGCTTGCCCCTTACAACTTACACTCAAGTTTACAATGATTATTTTGGTGGAGGACACAACATTGGTGTGACTGTTAGTAGCAGTGATGCCCAAGGAGGGAATGATGTTGGAAGCAATACCCTCAGTGGAACAGACCTCATACCAGATTTAATCGGAGCCTCTCGATTTTTAAGTCAAGCCAGCTTAGGAGCAACGTACGAAGACATTGAGTATGTTGCCCAAATTGGCATAGAATCTTGGATAGATGAGCAAATCAACTTAGCTGCCTCGTCATACCTGAATACCTACAAAAATATCTACAATACTGCCTTGACTGACATCTATGCAGTCTACGGAGCAGCCACAGATTCTACTCGAAAGATGGAGTATTTAAGTTACTCTTTCTACCACAAAACTTTTGCTGATTCAGATGTATTGAGACAAAAGCTTGCTTTTGCTCTGAGTCAGATTTTTGTGGTGTCGGGCTTGAATAGTGATATTGATGATAGAGGATATGGGCTCTCAAGTTATTATGATTTGTTGTACGAAGGGGCATTTGGGAACTTTCGAGATATGTTGGGAAATGTAAGTTTACATCCAGTAATGGGTGTCTATTTAAGTCATTTTCAGAATCGAAAAGCTGATCCAGTTGCAGAGACACTTCCCGATGAAAATTTTGCCAGAGAAATTATGCAATTGTTCACCATCGGTCTGTATGAACTCAACAATGATGGAAGCCATAAGTTAGATGCTGATGGAAATTCGATTCCAACTTATGATATTGTTGACATCCAAGAACTGGCAAAAGTGTTTACAGGTTTGAGCGGAGGAGATTGGGACTTGGAACTCAGACCAGACAATGCAGGTGATCCTTTGGTTTTTTGGAAGGGATACAAGCATTATGATTTTACAGTTCCAATGGCAATGTATGAAGACTTTCACGAAACAGAAAGTAAAACAATGATTGATGACTCAGTCATTCCAGCAGGACAGCCTGGTATGCAAGACGTCAATGATGCTTTGGATGTTTTGTTCAATCATCCCAATGTTGGACCATTTATCAGTATTAGACTCATTCAACAATTGGTTAAATCCAATCCTAGCCCCGCCTATATCAATCGTGTGGCAAGTGTTTTCAACAACAATGGACAAGGCGTAAGAGGAGATATGGAAGCGGTGATCAAAGCCATTCTATTGGATCCCGAAGCAAGAGATTGTGAATGGATAGATAATATACAAGCGGGTAAGTTGTTGCAACCCATTGAACGTTTGACCAATTTATGCATCGCTTTTGATGTTCAAACGCCCTCTGGTAGAATTTGGTTTAGAGATTATAGTGAACTTTTGGGAACAGTTGAACAATCCTTCTTGATGTCTCCAACTGTCTTTAATTTTTTTACACCTTTTTATGCTGAAAGTGAATATGTAGCTCCTAACAATATGGTCTCTCCTGAGTTTCAGATTTTGCATTCAACTTCTGGCATACATTACATCAATATGATAGAGGATGGAATCAAAGATAGGCCATTTAAAAATAGGACAATGGTCAATCCGAACAATGAGAATTTGACGACCAATAGCGATGACGAACCGTTCTTGGATTTTTCGGATGAAATCTTGATTTACGATACCAATGGATTAGAAGCCTTGATAGATCATTTGGATTTAATTATCTGTCGTGGGCAGTTGTCAGCAGATGTTCGCAGCATTATCATCAATTCAATCAATGAATTTGAAACCAGTGTAGGTGGTAATTTACCAAGTCAAGACGTCGTCCAAGATGTTCTTTATTTTATGATGATGTCTCCCTCCTATGTGATATTGAAGTAATCAGTAAATCTAAAACAAAAACAAAAAATGAGTCACCACCACCATAAATACAATCGTAGAGATTTTCTGGGGCGTTTGAGCAAAGGCTGTGCCGCTATGGGGGCAACAACGCTCTTGTCGAGCATCACCGATTTGGGTTTGTTGAATGCCGCCGCCGCCGCCAATCGACCACTTTTTGCAAGTCCACAAAACAACTACAAAGCCTTGGTTTGTATCCTACTAGCAGGAGGCAACGACAGCTACAATATGTTGGTTCCTAGAGGAACAGATGAATATGCAGAATATGCCGCAGTCAGAACGAATATGGCATTGGCGCAAGCAGACTTATTGCCCATCAATCCACTTAATCCAGATGGTCGAGAGTATGGGCTACACCCAGGCTTGAGCAATGTGCAAAATATGTTTGAAACGGGTAAATTGGCATTCTTGGCCAATGTGGGTGCTTTGGTAGAGCCTACTACTTTGGCAGATATAGATTCAGGCTTAGGGAATTTGCCTCTAGGACTTTTTTCACATTCTGACCAAAAACAACATTGGCAAACTTCTATTCCACAAGACAGAAATGCAATAGGGTGGGGAGGACGTTTGGCAGATATTTTACATACCAATAATACCAATCAAGATGTTTCGATGAACATTTCTTTGAGTGGAGTCAATATATTTCAACAAGGCAATGTTGTCAATGAATATGCCATCTCTAATTCTGGTACAGGAAGCATTACCATCAACAATTCTTCTAATACAGGATTTTATCAAACACTAAAGCGTCAAACGCTGGACAATATTTTGGATGTAAATTATCAAAATGTTTTAGAAAAAGCTTACACTAATTCTATTAGTGGTTCTAAAAGTAACTCCATTCAGTTTGGGGCTGCTATAGCTGGTGGAACACCTCTTACCACTTTCTTTGCAGAGGACAAACTTTCGCAAAACCTTAATATGGTTGCCAAAACCATTGCGTCTCGTACTT
>JAHDIA010000770.1 GCA_020631035.1 Chitinophagales bacterium
TAACAGGTTGTACCGATGTGGATGCTTGTAACTACAACCCCAATGCGAACTGTGCAGACAATACAGGCTGTGATTATACAGCTTGTGGCGGTTGTATTGATCCCGATGCCTGTAACTACAATCCCAATGCGACCACAGATGATGGTTCTTGTATTTACGAGATGGCTTGTGATCTAGATGCCTGTACCAATGGCGGGATTTATGCTTGGGATACCATAAGTTGTGCCTGTGAATTAATCGAAGCGACCATAATGGGGTGTACCGATGCCACAGCTTGTAATTATGATCCAACCGCCAATTGTAGTGATGGAATGTGTCAATTACCCGATGGCTGTACCGATCCCATTGCAGAAAACTATGATCCATTGGCAACTTGCAACGATGGCTCTTGTATGTATGTCAATGGTGGTTGTACCGACCCAATTGCTTGTAACTTTGATCCTATGGCGACCACAGACGATGGCTCTTGTATCTATCCAGCAGAAGTAGAAGCAGGAAGCGACGAGGTCGTTTGTAAAGACGAAGCCATCTTCCTAAGTGGTATGGCAGACAATTACAATACAATTTCTTGGAGTGGGGGAAGTGGGGTATTCTCTGATCCAAGTTTAGCAGCGACCTTATACACGCCAGGCGCAAACGAAAGCGGTGTCATAATACTCATATTGACTGCCGAAAATGAATGTGGAGCAGTGCCCGATACAGTATTGATTGAAGTATTGGCACCATCCGTCTCACTTGATTTAGAAGATGATTATTTTGAATTGTGTTTGGGCGAAACCGATACCTTGAGCATCAGCTTGAGTGCCGAAGATTATGCAACCATTGCCCCCTTTGTAGGCTATGTAGACGAAAGCGGTTCTTGGAATGTCCCAGTAGCAAGTGAAGAGGGACAATTCATCAATTACATTTCTGCTTCCTCAGAATGTGGAGATATTGTAACCGATACAATTGTGGTTGAAATATTCCCACCCATTGATTTAGTAGTAGGAGAGGATGTAACCATTATGTCTGGTGAATCCATTTTACTAGAAGTAGTTGGAGACAGTACAGGCAATTATGAGTGGACGCCCCCAAGCACACTCAATTGTTCTGATTGCCCAACACCAATGGCACAACCAGATGAGACAACGACCTATACAGTCATCAGTAATTCTGCTTGCTCCGATATGGAAGAAATAACTGTCAATGTGATGGAAGGAATGGGCGTAATCATTCCCAATGCATTCTCACCCAATGGAGATGGCATCAACGATTTCTTTATGGTTGGAGGCAGCGGTTTCGACTTGATTACCCTTAAAATTTACAACCGTTATGGAGAGTTGATGTATGAAACCAACAACCTTTCCGATATGGGATGGAATGGTTTTTATAACAACACACCACAAGAACTCGGAGTCTACACCTACTACCTAGAATACTTCTCCCTTTTGGACAACGAATTGGAAATCCGAAACGGTAGTGTAACATTAATCAAGTAAAATTTAGATAGTACACCTTGAAAAAACTAAAATGACATTTTTGTAAGCAATATGCAAAGTAAAAATGTCATTTTTTAATTTTAAATCGATGAGGAGCAAATGTTACAATCTTTCATCGCAACTAATTTGCCCGCTATCCGTCCCGATTAAGTCTTGTGTTACCTATTGTATTTAATTCCATCCTCCCCGTAGAGAAAATTCACGAATTTTCTCCCGAACCTCTAGGCTGTAAATTTTTAGGGCAAACGCACCAAAATCAGCGTCCGACTACTTTTTGTAAATAATCAACATTCATGGATGCCCTAAATCTTCGTTTTTTTAAACTTAATTTATCATCCATTGTAGCTATTCGATGCAATGCCATTTTTCGCAAAATATTTAAATTTTCTGGAGCATTTCCTTTTCGACTTCTACAGGCATCTTCTTTAAAGGTCACATCTAAATGCCAGTGCAATTGATTTTCTATACTCCAATGTCCTCGAATAGAGATATTGTAAAAGGAGGCATCTTTTTCTTCGCTACTAATATAATATCTTGTTTGTGAGCTGGTTACATCATTTACTGTTCTCTCTGAAACGACTCTGACCAATGTTTTCACACCTTTCCACTTACTTAACATAGCAGGGGATAAATTTAATTCTGCGTTGAGCGTTTCGCATTTTCTTTTTTCATATCTACCATGGTCATACTCCCAATTTTCATCAAAGACTTTTGCTGATTGCCATATCCATTCATCACTTATCTCTTCATAAAGACTCCTTTGATTCTTTTTTACTGACAAAAGATAATCTGCCTTGGCATCTAATATTTTTTCAGCAATCTCACTTTGACAACCAATGGCATCTATGCTTACTGTACTACCTGTCAAATCTAGAGCATCTATCAAATCTGGAATAGCTGTAATCTCATTACTTTTATGCTCAACTTTTTTCTGACCAATACACAAACGATTTTCACCTACCCAAGCACTTAAAATATAGAGACCTGCATTACCTCTACTCTTGGGAGAAGCACCCTTTATCTTTTTGCCATCAAAATTGACTAATTTACCTTCTACACTCTCTAGTAGTTCTATCCCCTTTTCTCCTAAACACAACTGAAGTTGCTCTGAATCAATGATTTGCAACACTCGATTAAAGGTGTCATGGGATGGAATTCCATTGGGCAAGTCTATCACAGTTTTTAACCAATCATATCTTTGATGGGCAAATTCTACCATATCTTCAAAGTCTTCTCCATTTGATAACAAAGTACAAAATGCTATAAATAATATGTCTTTAAGTAAATGTAAACAACGGTTTTCAACTCGTGGGTCTTCTACACTTGAAAAAATTTTCTCTATTGAAACTTGCATCTTTTTGAATGTAAGTTCGCTATTTATTTTCAAATATCCACTTTTGATGCGTTTGCCCTA
>JAHDIA010000029.1 GCA_020631035.1 Chitinophagales bacterium
ATCATTAAAAGATTAAAGGTTAAAAAATGATTGTTATTAAAATTGTTATAGAAATTTCCAATATCTAGTGTGCACACCTAGATTAAGGAAGACTATTGGATAAATTATTTTGATTTATTTACTTATTGAATTATACTGAAGTGTTTACTTGAAAATAGTTACTCTATTTTTTTCAAAGTCATCTTACAAGATGTTGGCAGAATTAACAGCCAAGTTTGTATGTCCAACTTTAGTTCATCACCCTCTAATTCTAAGGATCCCTCCTTGTCAAGAAGAGGGTATTTTTCTTTAAAAGAAGCTCTACATCCAGTGACAGCAAATTCAAAAGTATTAGAAAGTACTTCCAATTTGATGCTTGATGCCACTGAGCCTTGTGTGATTTCGATTGTTTCCCTTGTATCAAGACAAATATAGTCTGTTACTTCCCAGGTGCCAATGTATGCCTCTACATTGCATTCGATCTCCTTATCTTTACTACAGGAAACACTTAGAACGAGGAACGACATCAATAAACAAATAATGATCTTTTTCATGTTAGAATTTTTATTTGGAGTCTATCTTAAAGACTCATTACTAAATAGGTATTGTTTCCATTAATAATTATACCCCAAAGATAGAAGCATATACGTCCTGTATTCAAACACATTTTTGACTAAGTATCTAAGGTGTGAAATACTTTAAGAGTGAGCTTTGAAGTGTGTAAGTGTTTGACTTTGAGTTAAATATGTTGTTTTTTGATTGGAATGTTATCCATAAAAAAAAGATGTTTTTCCTTTGAAAAAGCACCAGATTAATTTTTTGATGTATGAAATAATTAAACTACATTTGGACTGGAAGCGTCGGATGAGCGGGTGGAGGCACTTTAAAACGCAGCCAAAAACATGCGTTGGTTAATCGGAGTGAACGTAGCCTAGAACCACATGCGTTGCATCATAATAATAATAAAATTTAAATAGTATTGTTGTTGAAAAAGTGTGTTGAAAGATTTTTTAAAAATTTAATTTATGGACAAGAGCAAATTAATAGAGGTTTTAAAAACCTTACCCAAAACTGAATTTAAAGAATTTGGCAAATACCTAGAGGGTTCCTCTTATCGAAAAACAAGTGGTGTGTTTTTGTTATTCAACTACTTAAAAAAATACCATCCTACATATCCTGCCAATAAAATAGAGAAAGAAGTTGTTTACAAAAAACTTTTTAAAGAGTCTGGCAATATCAATAAAAGAATGTTGGATCTAATGTCTACATTGTATCAAGTCCTAGAAGATTTTTTGCTTAAAAAAGAATTGTATGACAGTCCTGTAGACCGACAATTTTTGGTTTTACAAATGTTCAAAAAACGAAAACTGGATAAATTCTTTTTTCAAAAGATCAATCAAGTAAAAAAAGAGTGGGAGAAGGAAACGCCCGCAGGTATAGAGCAACTCCATAAGGAGTATATATTGGCAAAGACTTGTTTTATGCATCCCAATTATTCACTTTTTCCAGGACAGGAGATAGACCAACATATGTTGATGGATATATATCACATAAGATTGAATTCAAAACCATTGTTTGTTACTTGACTGCCTCAAAGGTAGTAATAAATAAGAATAAATGCAATAGATAGCTAAAGCCCCTTGCTGCTGTGTGGGCAACAAGGGGGCGGTACATCCCTAAGCAATTTTTGAATGACTTTGTAACAGCTGGGCGACTCAATAGCCACCCAGCCCAAACAAGAGAGATTCCATAGTGTAATGATTGGCATTTACATCTATGAAGTTTTTATTTGTAGAGTGTGTTGCGCTTTTTATTTCTTATGTTGATACTTCCAATTTCTATCAAATTGGGAGCTTGTCCAACCACATTTTAAACACTTAATCGATTGGAGCTTGGCTTATTTGTAGGAACTGATATTAAAGTATTAGTTGTATTTTGTTGGTTGTCAGTTGCTTATGATTGGAATGGTTTTCTTGGATTCCCGTTGAGAATTGAGTCATACTGGCATCTCATTGTTTTTTGGTTTTAGAATAATTATATTTTTTTGGTGAAAAAATAGTATGTATTGATTTTAATTATTACATTTATGACAGAACAACTGTATTATTTAGTAGGAAAATCAGTCTATAAAGAGATTATTTTAGAGGAAATGTTGAAAGCATTATGACTTAAAATGTTGGTATTGAAAACCAGGTTTAAGATTAATATACTATAAGCAATTTATATCAAGGTAAATTTATTCAACTACTTATATAAACATAAACTATGACCGATTACCCAAAAACTAAAGAGGAACTTTATGTCCTTTTAAGAACCGCATGCGAGTTAGAGCATCAACTCATGACTATGTATTTGTATACCAATTTTTCTCTAAAGCAAGATATAGAAGAAGGAATTCCTGATCCAAGAAGTTTGGGAGTTATTGGTAGCTGGCAAGGAGGAATAGCACAGGTTGCAGTACAAGAAATGTTGCACCTCACACTTGCCAATAATTTATTGGTGGCAATTGGAGGAGCCCCTCATTTTTCAAGACCCAACTTGCCCTGTGGGCATTCGACCTATCCTGAGAACTTTGACTTAAATTATTGGAACTTTAGTAGAGAGACCATACAATGGTTTATTGCCCTTGAAGCTTTTGAAGAAGATGAATTGTGTACCGAATGTTCTCAAAAAGTTCAGGACAATGTAAGAGGATTTAAGATTCCACCAGTAGACCCCGATGGTCTAGGTGTCGAAACCTTGGGAACACTCTACGAAAAAGTGGTGATGAGTCTGATTTATTTAAATAAAAAACCAAATGATCTTTTTAACAATCCTCACTATCAAATGAGTGAAGACATCATCAGTACTATTTTTGGATGGTATTCTTATGGTGGAAATGACAAATGTTCTCTTGTTACTGAGGTCGTCGATTTAAGGTCGGCAATTATTGCCATCAATACAATCATTGTACAGGGAGAAGGAGATGTAGATCAATGGAATGCTTTTCTAGCAAAAGCTCTTTCAGATGATGCTGATCATAAAAAAATATTAGATGAAGTAAATACCATAAATAATGTAAATTACCAGCCAGGTAATGATAAAAATAATAAATCCCATGAGATGGTTTTTTGCAAAATCTTATCGGATACTGTAGACCATGACCCAACATACAATGTGGCATCACGGAATGTACTGAAAAATCCTTGTACCAAGCAAGCGGATATGACAGCTACCTCTAATTTGATTACCAATGCATTTTCGGCATCAGCTGTTGAGCTGTTCAACAAAAATTATCAAATGATGATTTCAATGCTTGCCATGTCCTATTTGTGTGAAAATGATGACGTCCAATACAGTACCAAGCAATATAAAAAGGCTGCCATTACCCAAGCTGCCATCCGAATGATGACGGCTAATCTTAGACCTTTTGGGTATTTGATTACTCAATTGCCTGCCAGTAATGAGCAAGCAAATACATACAATGCTGGTCCTAGTTTTCATATGGACCCTACTGTCTCACTAAATCATGAAAGCTTTCAAATAGATAAAATTATAAACCAACTTGAAGCATTGATAGAGGATGCTGAAGCATTTGCTAAATCTGAGGATGCATTGTGTGATAAGAAACTTGTTACCACTGCTGATTACAGCAAAGACAAACGAACGACCATAAGACATTTTCTATCACAATTGCTCATTCCCAATTTAAGGTTTTATAAAGCCCGATTGAAAATGGTTTTTGAGCAGGCATCAATTGAATACAAAGCCGATGAAGTCCATGTATGTCGGGGTTTAAATACTTGTGAAGGCAAAGGCTTTGGTGGCTCGGGTACCGAAGCTGGAAATGGTAATTGTGCAACAGCCTGGGAGCATATCTGTGTGACACACAATCTTTGTAAAGGTCAAGGTGGATGTGGAGCCAGCAGTACTTCTGATAAAGATGATACAGCTAGAGAAGAACGTCAGAATTATCCAGGCATAAATAAATGTGAAACCCACGGAGCCTGTGGCAGTCCTATTTTACCTGGTGCACTCAATACTTGGGGGCAAAATACCAACTTAGAATTGAAAAGAGGAGGAGACGATAAATACTTTTCGAAGGCGAAGGGAAATGTATGGGAGTTTGCCCGAATGAAGTTTGAAGAGACTTATCCTGGTAAAATTGCACCTTACAATGAAGCTCAGTGGTATGATGAATAAAAACAAACATAAACCATCCATCCCCAGATTGGGATTGCCCAATTTGGGGATGGGCATTGGTTTGAGAAGCGTTCATTTTGAACACATCCTCAAGTACAAACCCAAAGTGGATTGGTTCGAAATCATTTCGGAGAACTTTATGGACTCTAAGGGGAGACCCAGACATATCTTGAACCAAATTGTCGAACATTATCCAGTGGTCATGCATGGGGTAAGTATGTCTATTGGGAGTTCTGACCCACTCAATTTGGAGTATCTGCAAAAATTGAAAACCTTGGCAAATGAGGTACAAGCAGTATGGGTATCGGATCATTTGTGTTGGACGGGAATTGCAGGTAAAAATACACACGACTTATTGCCAATGCCACTGACAGAGGAAAGCCTCTCACATGTAATAAGCCGCATTCACCAAGTTCAAGACATGCTAGATAGACCATTGATTCTAGAAAATCCCAGCACCTATTTGAGTTTTCAAGCATCCTCCATTCCTGAATCTGAATTTCTACGGAGAATGGTCGAGGCAACTGGTTGTGGTCTCTTGTTGGATGTAAACAATGTATATGTTTCAGCATTTAACAATGAATTTGATCCCGAAGCATACATCAAAGACCTCCCACATCACGCCATTGTTCAAATGCATTTGGCTGGACATAGTCATTTGGGAAGTCACATCATTGATTCGCACAAAGGAAAGGTCGATCCTGCCGTTTGGAAATTGTTTGTCCTTGCTTGGCAGTTGACAGGCGGGGTATCGTGTTTACTTGAATGGGATGCCGAAATTCCTAGCTTTCCCGAAGTACAAGCTGAGTTGGCAAAAGCGAGTTCGTATTTGAAAAAAGTACCTGACACATTTCCAGAATTTAAAATAGAATATGAAACGAATTCAAAAGTTGTTTCTAATCCCTTAAACGTGGTTCAAAGTGGAGAATAAATTATCAGAATTACAGCTATGGATGCAAAAAGCCATCACCCAACAACAGCCCATAAAGCATCAAAGCATCAATACACAAGCTGTTGTACAAAGCACCAATAAATTATCAGCAACAGAACGCTTGGGAATTTATCAGACCTCCTATTGGTTGCGACTCATTGATTGTTTGACTGCGATCTATCCTGCTTTAGAAAAATTTACTGGTAAAGAACTCTTTCAATTGTTTGCAGAGGATTATTTACGAACCCATCCTCCAACATCCTACACCCTTTCAGAATTGGGAGAATATTTTCCTGCCTTTTTGAAAAAGACAAAACCTGCCGAAACCCAAGGAGTATGGTCAGACCTCATCATTGAACTTGCCGAATTTGAATATTTGTTTGGAAAAACCTATGACAATGAAGGAAGCGAAGAGCTTCAACTTTTGACATCGGCAGAACTCTTGGCACTCACACCTAGCAATTTATTAAAACATCCCTTTCAATTTGTTCCAAACGTTTTGTTTCCTGAATTCAATTATCCAATTAAAAATTTATTCAATCAACTTCGTTCAAAAGAAGAAACAGATTACCAAAATATAAAACCATCTCGGACACGCTATTGTATTTTTCGCCATCAATACAAAGTCCGAATCATTGAATTAGAGGAAGGTCAGTTTCAAGTGCTACAAGGAATTTATAAAAATCCAAGACTTGAAGACTTGCTTCCTATTTCAACTATGCCCGAAAAAGCTCAAGTTTTAGCCATACTCATCAATTTTACAGATTTGGGGCTGTTTCTTGTATAAGAAACTTTTTGACTTAAGTAGTGTGACATAATTAAGGTTACATTTTTGATGAGTTTGTTTTTGTGTTTCTACAAGGCGAAAAACGGAGTCCTAGCAGAGCTAAGGCGAGTATTTTCAACGCAGTAGAAGCCAAAAAGAAGCCATCATAAAATATTAAGATAAATTTGTCACACTACTTATTTAGAAGCAAAGGTTTGATTGCTTCGTCGCAACTAATTTACCCGCTATCCGTTTCTACTCCTCGCTTGGTTTCGACAGGCTCACAGTGATTTCCAAATTACAAAGCAAACCCCAACCCCAAAGAGACTGAGCCTACCAAAGCTCCAACAGAAGGAGGCTGAGCCTGTCGAAGCCCCGCTGTGGGGTATCCACTACTATCGGGGCTAGATTATTCAGTTCAGTCGCCTTCGCAGAATACATTCTTTTATGCATATTTATTATCTTCCAAAATAATAGTAACCACTAGCCCTAAAAGCCTGTCTAAACTATTACACTATTATGACAAAATACCGACACAAACGAAATATCTTATTATTTCGTTAAAGATATGTATAAGTTTGTGTTGAAACACAAGAGAGCACACATTATGGAGAAAAGTAAATTGATCGAGGTCTTGAAGACTTTGTCCAAAGCAGAAGTGAAAGAATTTGGCAAATACCTCGAAAAAAATGCTTATCGTAAGGCAAATAGCATCAGCATATACAGTTTATTCAATTACTTGAAAAAATACTATCCCGACTTTCCTGCTAAGAAAATAGAGAAGGAATACGTCTATAAAAAACTTGCCAAAGACAGCACCAACGCCAGCAAGCGCATGCTCGATTTGATGTCCAACCTCTATCAAGTCCTAGAAGATTTTTTGATTAAGAAGGAACTAGAGGAAAACCAAATTAACCGAAACTTCTTGGTATTGGACATTCTCAAAAAGCGAAAACTAGACAAACTGTTTTTTCAAAAAGTGGGACAAGTACAAAAAGACTGGGGAAAGAAAACCCCAGCAGGCATTGAGCAATTTCACAACGAATACAAGTTGGCTAAAACTTGCTTTATGCATCCCAACTATTCCCTCTTCCCAGGACAAGATATAGACCCCAATGTCCTACTAGACAAAATGGACAAATATTACTTTGCAGTAAAATTGTATTACAATTTGTGTGTGGAAATAACTAGTTATTCTTTGAACAATGAAGCAAAGGAAACTTATAAAAGATTGATAGTTGGAATATTAAAAGAATGCGAAGAAGAAGAAATGACACAGACTCCTCAATTAAATTTATTTAATAAATTATTGCAAGCTTATCAAAATAAAAACTTTGATAATTATAAAGAATGTAAAACAGATTTTATCAACTCAATTGAATTGTATGAAGCAAGTGAAACGCACGATTTGTTTTTATTATTACAAAATGCAGCCTATACCAATTATCGAAATGGAAAAACAGAATACCTACGAGAAATGTTTGAATTGAATAAGATAGCTTTAGAATATGGTCTTTTTATAGAAAGTGGCTATATTTCAGAATTTACTTTTAAAAACCTAGTAGTTATTGCCTGTTCATTAGATGAGTTAGAATGGACAGAAAATTTTATCAATGATTTTCAAGGATACTTAAATGAAGAAATAAAAGAAGACATTGTCCAATTGTGTAAAGCCATTTTGTCATTTAACAAAGGAGATTTTGAAGATAGTCTACAAGGAATTGCAATGGTCCATTTACCTGATGCAGTATATGGAGTACAATTGAGAGAATTGCAATTACAGTGTTATTATGAATTGGAAGACTATGAAGAATTGTTTTTTAATTTGGTTAAATCCTTTTCTGCTTATTTAAATAGAAATGATAAATTGGCAAAACCTTATAAAGATTCTTGTCAAAACTTTATTAAATATCTCTACAAATTAAAAGTAACCTTGGATAAGGATAAAAGAAAGGCATTGCAAGAAGAAATCATCAATCATAAAAACATCAATCATAAAAGTTGGCTATTACAAAAATAAAAAATGCTTGGTGATTTTATATTACCAAGCATTTTTTATTTTTGTGTTTTTTAGATTATGGAGCCATTACCAAATAAGCTCCCCCACCAGTCTCCATTTGACAAGAAATATATCCTGAATTTCCAGTAGGTAGGATGGCGACTTGATCTCCATTATTACCACCCAATCCTAAGGTGATATTGTAAGTAAGTGTTTTGTTGGTTACTCTCGGATTCGTTGTTCCTGACACAGTAGAAAATACAACTGTAACTTTTAGGGTGTAATCATCTTCTTGGATCATATCATTTGCTGGTAACTGCCAACTCAGACCATTGTAACTTGTAACAACATTACCATCTTTTGAGAGTTGCCAAGTTGCTTGGTCAATGCCATCGTATAGACCAGCATATTGATAATTGCAATTTGCATCGATGTTTAGTTCTGTAAGATTATTGGGCGTATAACTAAGTACAAAAGGAACACTATTAGAGGAACAAGAGGTACAAGGCTCTTGTTGCTCAACCTTAAAATTCCCATCATTTTGTGTTTTACCCTCTTGAGCAAATTGAATGTTACCATCTTGGGTAGGGTTTACAAATTCTGCTTTTTCGCAGCCAACTGCTGCAAAACAAAATGCCAATACTAAATAAAAAAATCTCTTGTGCATAATTATTTACTTTAGTAGGTTTTTAAGTAGTTCAACTACTTTAATTAAAAAATGTACTTCAAAGATAAGGGGGATTTCCTGTCTCAATCAACTACATTTTGGGGTGTTTCCCGACTCAAAAAATCACAAATTTATACAAGGCTTATGTATATGTTCCTAACAGTCATAAGCTTGTTTGGCATTTTTTGCCAATACAAAATCTGTCTAAAAATAAGGTTTTTGCTTTGGGGAAATCGTTTGGTCGCATTCCTTGCCCCTCAAGAACTAGGCAAGTAGGACAAAAGTAGGTATTTGTGAGGATAAATGCAAGTGTTGACAAAATTAGCCAAGCGTTGGATGAGCGGATGGATGAACGCTTGTACGAAGTATAAAGTATGCGTTGGTTAACCAGACCAAGATGTAGCCATAAGCCAATGACGTTGCACCAAAATAATTCAAGATTGAAAATTCAAAATTAGTTTTACTTAAAATAAAATATGACATTTTTGCTTTGCATATTGCCTAGAAAAATGTCATATTGGGTAGAAGTGAAAATATGACATTTTTGCTCTGCATATTGCCTAGAAAAATGTCATATCTTATATCAATGTTATATTGAACTTTACATCTTAATCAGTTTGAGGCTGATTTGTTCATAGCCAATTTGTGCCTTGACCAAGTAGATACCAGGCAACAAATTGCTTGTGTTGATTTGTGGTGTATAACGTCCTGCCTCTTGTGGCTCATTGTCCGAAACGATTTGTTGTACTTGTCCGTCGAGACTGTAAATGGCGATATTGACTGTGCTGGCTTTTTCCAGTACATACTCCATTGTCAACAATTCGTCTGTTGGATTGGGGATGCTGGTGCCATTTTCAATACACTCTTGTAAGATTTACATCTTAATCAGTTTGAGACTGATTTGTTTGTAGCCAAGTTGTGCTTTGACTAAGTAGATGCCAGCTAGCAAATTGTCTGTATTGATTTGTGGAGTGTGGTATCCAGCGTCTTGTGGTTCATTGTCCGCAAGGATTTGTAGTAGTTGCCCATCAAGACTATAAATGGCAATGCTGACATTACTCGTTTTTTCTAGTACATACTCCATTGTCAATGTCTCATCTGTTGGATTGGGGTACATTTTAAATTGAGATTCAGTAGGGAGATTTTCGTTTGCCAGTCTATTTCCATTGTCACAAAGTGATTCATCACAAGGAGCAATATAAGCGTGAAAGTTTCCACCTTCTTCTACCCCAAAATCGGGCGTAATTCTAATGGAGTAACCTGCTTGAAAATTCACTGACTCACCATTTTTGACAGAGGCATAAGAAGCTTCAATATAAAGATTTGCTTGGTTGTCTTCTGGTAGAGGGTCAACCATAAAGTGATTGATGTAATCTGGGCAACATTCTTCTTGTGTAGGTGGAGGTGGAGGTGTATCACCATTACCAACTATGATGGTATAATCCTCAATTTCTCCATATGCGATATTTTCACATGCATTATTAATGGGGTATAAACTATGGATGACTCTCATTGTGTAATTACCATCTGGGATGTTATTGGGAATGCTAATGTAATGATTGCCACTACTGCCCTGAAAGACCAATTCATATGCCTCAAATGAAGAATTATTGTTCCAATTAATCCATACTTTCCAATTGGTATTGCCAGTTAACTCAAATGTTGACTCGTTTGTTAGTGTTAAATTGTAAACTGTATTGGGATTGACTTGAGCAATCAAATTGGTATAGTCGACATATCCATTGGTGGCGTTGGAATAATTGGTATTGGTATTATTGATACTGATAGCGTTTTCGCCATGCAGGACCACATTGTCTATGTATGTGTTACTGGTTTCTGAGCCAATAGTAACGATAGGAGTACAATCAACTTCACCTATTTCAAGTGGTGTATTGGCTTCATGACTGTAATAAAGCAAATCAAAAATTGGCTCTGTATTGCTCAAATCTATTCGGACCCAACCATAGTAGACTTCGTTACAGTCTTTTAAAAATCGCACTGCGACATATGCTTCATCTGTAAAGTTATTTAAACTGCTTTCCTCAAAATAAAGATCATGAGGTAATTTAAAATCTAAACCACAATTGTTATTAAATCCACCCTTTCCACAAGATTTGTAAGTACCCCCACTGGTATTGCCTCCAAAAGGTAAGAGTAAAACTTCTTTGGAGTTAGGTTCACTATTACAAAGTGCTTCAACTTGCCATATATAATTGGGATTGTGTAGTACAGCATAACCTGCTACAGGTGTTCCTGTAATCGTACCCGTACCCGAAGTGCAAGTAACATTGTCATCTACATTGTCTAATAAGTTGAAAATAAGATTTAGGGCACCATTGTCGCTCAAAACAGGATTTAAGTCTTCGGGAAGGTAAAAGTTGAGTGGTCCTGTAAATTGGTGTGAAGTGTATCCACCATTATTAGCATTAATGAATCCTACATTGCTTGGATTGTAATAGTCAACTATTATTTTACCATCACAAGCTATGTTTAGATTGGGTAAAGCAGTAGTAAAAGCACCAGGAGCAAAACTTAAAGTGTATGATTCTTGCTCAATGTTGGAACTAGGATTAAAATTATTGGCGATGCTCAATTCTGCTGTTTTGTTGCCAGGCAAAACATTCAGTTGGAAATTGAGCATATTGGCATTATCACCACTAATTGTAAGAAAATCATTGGCATTGTTGTTAAATTGTGTGCTTGTCCCTTCTAAACTCAATATAATGCTGGATGGGAATGTTCCGTCATCTGCTAAGCTTTCTTCAAATATGTTGGATGAAAAAGTCAAAACAGGCTGCGTCAAACTTCCCGCATAACTAGCAGTACCTATATTCGGTTCAAACCAGTAATCATGTAAGACAATGTTTTTTTGCCCATTACAGTCTTTTAGTTGTAAACGAAGCCAGCCATATTGATAACAGCCATTTAAGTTGTAGCGAAGACCGACATAAAAGTAAGCATCTGGATCAGTCAAATAATTGATGTTATTGAGGTCGAACTCACTTTTAATTGCCTCGCCAAATGCATTAAAACCAACATAGGTGCCAGAGCCACTTTGAATGTAGTCATTCTTGTTAAAGGTTTTTACATATCCATTATTGTCGGTACAAAACTCTAAAACGTGACTTCCTGTTTGCATATAATGTTGCCCATTTTGATACAAAATATAGTACGATTGGTTGGCGAAATTGAAAAAACTAAATGTGGAAGTATTGGGGCCAAGCTCAAAATTAGGACATACATCATAATAACCAACACCTAGCTCATCATCATATGCATTGATTTTTAAATTTTTACTTCGATTAATTTGGGTAATATTATGATTGAATAAAAGAGTGTTTTGGTAGGAGATATTGAATTTAAATCCTAGTCCATTAATATCTTCTCTGTTGACCCATTGATTTTGATTATTTGAGAGCAATCGCAATACAGCATTTTGGCCATCAATGATTTCTACTTGAGGAGTCAAATTGTCGATACTTGTTTCATCAGGTAAAGTGATTTGGTAAAATCCATTGTCTAAAAAATTTTGATTGCCATTTTCATAAAGATTTGAATTGAATGTTGTGTTTTTTAGTTGTATTTTAAGTTCATTTTGGATGTGTCCGAAATTGCAAGGGTCTTCTTCAAAGGTAGCACTTTCAAAAACAATGCGGGGTGTATTGAGCTCAGTTTGTGTTGTAGTATTGTAATACAAAGTATTGGCTAAACTGTGTTGCAATTCATTTCTTTGAGATAGGGTACTGTTCAAAATACATTCCATATAACTTATTTGTCCAGGGCTAAACAATTTGTAACAAAAAGAATAGTCCATAAAATTATCGTATTGGTAATCTAGTCCATTACATGTAGCACCCTGTGCTACTTCACAAGTATGATTACTTCTAAAATCAAAGTGTCCTTGACAATTTGGGGTATCATTAAAATTATCTAACAAATTGGTAAAACCATCGGAATCCAGAAAATTGTTGGCATTTAGATTGTATAAAAAGTCAAAGTCATCGGTCAGGCAGGGGGCATTGTCACTTCCCCAGATATGTCTAAGTCCCAACCAATGTCCCACCTCATGGGTAATGACTGAGGCATAGTTATAATCAACAAAGGTAGAATTGGGATTTGCCGCTTTGAATGACCAATAAGGCATTGCGACTCCATCCAATAAATAATTATCGCCATTGCTGTCTTCGGGATAAAAAGCTATTCCAGAAGATATACCATTGGAAGTATATACCACATATAAATTTAAATATTTATTTCGATCCCATTGAATGACTTCTCTTAATCCTGTACCATTTCCAGCAGATGCATAAGTGATGCTGTTTCTAGTATAGGTAACCCCACTAGTAGGATTTCCATACTCATCCTTTTCGGCCAATCTAAATTGAATATTGGAGGTCCCATAATCAGTAGTCGAAAGAGGACTATTGCAATCTTGAACTAATTCATTGGGCAATGGGAAAAGATCACAATCTGGATTGTTTGCCAAGTCGGCAGTTGTACCACTAAAATCTTGGTTCAAACGGTCAATGGCTGCTTGGGCGTCTTCAAGACTGACGTATTCAGGACCGTTAATATCATCATAAATATTGTGAATGACTACAGGAATGATGTAACTGCCATCACCACTTTTATAATTTGAATCATTCTTTTCTTTAGTGAATTGATATGCTTGTTTTACAAAGTTTCTAAGATTTTCTTTTAGTTCAGCTTCTGCATTTGGGTTGTCTCTCAAGTATTTTTGATGGGCATCATCTGTACCACAAAAGTTGTCTTTTGTTTGTGCAAAAATATGCATAGAGAAAAGCATACAGCTTCCCACTAAATATAAATATATTAATTGTTTCATTTCTGTATTTTTATAGATTAGTAAAGGGACAAAATGAAGCATACAAAGAGTCTGTTTCCTAAAAACAGACTCTTTGTATATTTGATTCAAAAACTCTTGTACTGTTTTTTAGAAGCAAATGTTTGGAGCTTCGTCGCTACTCTTTAACCTGCTATCCGCTTTTACTCCTCCCCCCAATTTAATTGGGGGTGCGGGGTAACCGCTTCTATCAGGGCTATGCTATGACGTTTACTTCCATTCGGAACAAGGCATATAACAGTACAATAAATTATCGTTTGTGTTAAGAAAGTCTCTTGTTAATTAAAATATGGTGGTATACTCTTTTGGTATAAATAAAGCCTTTATTTGCTCTGAAGTTCATCTAATTGAGCTTGTAGGTTTTGTACTTGTTTGTTCATTTCAATTAGGTGTAAAAACAATTCTTCAATTTTTTCTTGTTGGTTGACAGTCATTTCACCCAATTCAATTCCGCCATTGGCTTGTATTGCTTCGGCAGAGGGGGTATTGTGTAAATGCCCTTTTGCTTGGATGTGTTCTTCAACATCTGCCAAAGAGTTGAGTTCATAATCTTCTTCAAATACATAGTCAGCCAGTCACTACCTTGACTTCTGTAAACAAACCACCTCCATTGACATACAAACGGTATGGTTCCGAAAAGCCAGTAGTCATATTAGGATTCGTTGTTGTCCCAATCAAAATATTGGTATTGTTTCCATCTTTAACCAAACGCATTCCTTCAGTATCGTCGACAGCTAGTGAAAGATAAGCGTCTTTTTCAGAGCGGAGAACCCAATTTGCATCGGCATCTAACAAACCAAAGGAGTTGTTGGCATCGTGGTTCAAATATCCCATTACATCATGGGCATTATTATGGAATTTCAGACCTTTGTTAGAATCCATACGCCAGTAATTTGCATTGACAGCTTGTATAGAAGTACCATAGGTGGTAGAAAATAAACCTTTATTACCTATAACTTTGATCCATTTGGCTCTGACATCACCGTTTACGTCTAACTTAACTTGGGGCTTTATCCCTATACCTACATTGCCGTTGTTCAAGGCGTTGATGATGTTTCCTTGTCCTAAATTGGGATTTTTAACCAAAAAGGCATAATTGTTGGCTAAGTTTGATTGGGTATTGACTAATAGACCATAACCCAGTCCGTGAGACAAACCCACATAAGTATTGCCATTCTGGAAATAGCCTTGCCAGAACTTACTACCTGTTTCATTTTTGACATGAAGTTGGGTGACAGGCTCATCGGTACCAATGCCTACTTGGTTGATGGTATGTGTAATGTCTGGAATATTTGGGTCCCATATCCATTGGGCGTGACTTATATGCCCAAAGGCTAATAAGAATACAATACATGATAAAGCGGTTTTTAAATGTTTTTGAAAATTCATAATTGAAAAGTTTACAGATTAAAAAATGATGTTTGTTTTTACTAGCCAATATAGTTGGTCTTGTCGCTGGACAATCTTTTAAGATTGCCCAGCTAAAACAAGAGAAGGTGTAATCAGCATTATGTATGTAGCATTTTAGCATACTGATTATTGGAATGTTTTTTGAAAATCTATTGGCTTTTGATACTTCAAATTTCGCCCTAAAAGTTTGTCTTACCAAGTACATTTTGTAGGATGAAACGGTAGAAATTAAGCAATTAAATTTGGGGAAAGGAGTTAAGTTATATAGTAAGTTGATGTTTATCAGTGATTTATATTAGAACATGAAAAAGAAGTAAACGGTAGTTTATATCAATTAAAACTATAAGAACCTGTCTGAAAACCTATTCTGAGTTTGAGACAGAAGTATTTTGTGCTAGAACAAGGCGCAAAAAACGGACTGGGCTGGCACTCCAGTTTAGCCGTAGCTAAATGAGTATTTTTGTAACGTAGTGCTAGTGCAAAAGACGAAGTCTCAGACCAGTAAGAGAGTTTTCAGACAGGTTCTAAGAGTATGTTTGGATTTTGAATTTCATATACTTCGATGCTTCAACGAAAATGATGATTTTTGTAATTCAAATTATTGATTTTGGAATTGTATAAAGGATTTTGTATTTTTATTAAAATCATAGCCAATCTATAATAGCCCCTTTTAATAATAGTAGCATATAAAAATTAATGGGATGCTAGATTCGGGTAATTAAAAAGCATAAGCAAGAGACAAATGGACAAGAGTAAATTGGTAGAGGTGTTAAAGACCCTATCAAAAACTGAATTCAAGGAATTTGGTAAATATTTGGAGGGTACTTCATACCGAAAAGGTGGAGGTATTTTTAAGCTGTATGCTTATTTGAAAAAATATCATCCAGATTTTCCACCCTCTAAAATTACAAAGGAACAAGTATATAAAAAACTATTTAAAGAGGAAAAGAATGCAGGGAAGCGAATGATGGATTTTATGTACAATATGTACCAAGTCCTCGAAGAATTTTTATTAAAGAAAGAACTGGAAGAAAATCCCATAGAACGGGAATTCTTAATGTTGGAAATTCTTAAAAAACGCCAGTTGGATCGGATGTTTTTTCAAAGAATCAGCCATATTCAAAAAGATTGGGAGAAGAATACTCCTATGGGCATTGAGCAGTTGTACAATGAGTACAAATTGGCAAAGACTTGCTATATGCATCCCAATTATTCTACCATTCCAGGATCAGAAATAGATTCTTTGGTATTGTTGGATAAAATAGATAAGCATTATTTTGTGGTAAAACTGTACTACAATCTATGTGTAGAGCTCAATCAATATTCAGTTAATTTGCAAGATGAAGATTTTAAAGATACCAGAAAACTCATCAACTCTGTTTTGGAATCTTGTGAGCAAGAAGTGTATCAAGGTATTCCTCAAATTGCCTTGTTTAGCAAATTGTTGAAAGCTTACCACAACAAAAATTTCGACAATTATATGAGTTGCAAACAAGAGTTTTTTGAAACCTTGTCTCTCTACAAAGCTAGTGAGTCACACGACCTCTTTTTGTTTTTACAACATTCTGCTTATGAAAACTACAAGCTGGGAAAAAAAGAGTATTTAAGAGAGTTTTTTGAGTTAAATAAATTTGCTCTAGAACAAGCCATTTTTATTGACAATGGTTATATGACCAACTTTACTTTTAAGAATATAGTCTTGGTTGCTTGTGCAGTCAATGAATTAGAGTGGACAGCAACATTCATAAATGATTATCAAAAATGTTTAGATCCTTCAGTTAAAGAAGATGTAATACAATTGTGTAAGGCTATTTTGGAATTTAATCGGGGAGCCTTTGAGCAGTCGTTGCAACACATCGCAATGGTCAAATTGCCAGATGCAGTATATGGAGTACAGTTGCGCTGCTTGCAACTGCAATGTTATTATGAATTGGAGGATTACGAAGAATTGTTTTTCAATATGATTAAATCTTTTGGGACGTACTTAAGTAGAAACAACAAACTTTCAGAAACCTATAAAGAAGCTTGGCAAAACTTTATAAAGTATGCCAATAAATTGAAAATTCAAGAAAGTAAATTGAATGATATTCCAGCAAGACAAAAACTACACAAAGAAATTGGAGAACATACAAATGTAAGTACCAAAAGTTGGCTGATGGAGAAGGCAAGTCATTTGTTAGGAAAAAAGCAAGTTGGACAGTTTTGAAAAATAAAATAACTCACCAAACTTGAATACAAATATGTAAACAAATTTGATGAGTTATTTATTCGTTCAATTGTTTTGTTTAACAAAAGAATTTCAATTTATTGTTTAAGGAGCAACAGCTAGGAAACCACCACTGCCATTTTCAGGATAACAGTCTTCCGCATTTTCTTGAGTACAATCTATAACCAAATCATAGCTAGTTGAACCACTTATAGGATCAACGATTGTATTAACTCGTAGACAAAAATCTCTGACATAGTTATGATGAAGGTACAGGGTGGTACCACCAAGACCAGTAGTTGCATGGAGTAAGGTTACATCAATGTTTACAATGTAATCTTGATTGTAATTAAATGACATTGTGAAGTCTTCACCAGTAACAGGAAAAGGACTAGTAATACCAGTAATGGGGTTGGTAAGAGTCCAACTGATTGAGATAACTTCAGATTCATTGAATACAGGATTACAGATGTTTTGCAAATAGTGTAAATCAATTACCCCATTGGCAAGGTTGGAATCTAAATTGCTATAAGGAATACTAACAAAAAAAGGTGTTATCAAAGTAACAAGATCAAGTTTTTTATTGGCATTAGAGTCGTCAATAAGATTTGCTTCATTGCTAGGAACTGTTTCAAGTGAAGATAGTTCTGTCTTTTGGCAACTTGTCAAAACAAACAAAGTTGCCAATAGTAAATACATTATTCTCTTGTTCATAATAAATACTTTTAGGATTATAATTATTATTTGACTTTAATTCATTACAAAGATAGCCTTAGTAGTACTTGTGTAACAACTACATTTTTACTTGAAACTCGGCTAAAAAAATAGTTTATTGTTGTTTGTTTGTCTGTGTAAATAGGTGGTTTTTAGTTGTTTGTGTTTCTTGTGTTAGACTTACTGAGTCAGCACAAAAATCAATGTTGAGGATTTTTGTACTTTATGAGTAATGTATGAATGTAAGGGAATGATTGAATGTTTTTACAAGACTTGAAGATACAAAAAATATACAATAAGGAGTAAATAAAGCTAAGAAGCGCAGGATGAGCGGGTAGATGAAATTTAAGACGCAGCCAAAAACATGCGTCGGTTAACCAGACCACAATGAAGCCTAGAACCAATGACG
>JAHDIA010000771.1 GCA_020631035.1 Chitinophagales bacterium
AAAAATATTTAAAATTATTATCACTTACAAATTATCTATTAATTGTTAAGGGATTCTACATAATTCTCCTAATTTTGCCTAAATTTTTGTACGAGTAACCACCAAATATTCAACTAATTATCAAACAACAACACACAAATTGTAATCTCTTTACACACTAAATACAAATTTGGTTTCTTATGAGTACCAGTAAATCAAAGTACAGCTTTTATGAAAGTGTAGAGCTTTATTTCGACAAAGCAGCTAGTGCCACCAAAATTGATGCTAGTTTGCTTGAGCAAATCAAAGCCTGCAACAGCGTTTACCAAATGCGCTTTCCAGTCAAAATTGGAAAAAAAATTGAGGTAATCGAAGCTTATCGTGTACAACACAGTCACCACAAACTACCCTGTAAAGGTGGAATTCGCTTTAGCTCCAAAGTAAATCAAGATGAGGTGATGGCATTGGCCGCCCTAATGACCTACAAATGTGCCATCGTAGATGTGCCTTTTGGTGGTGGTAAAGGTGGGGTCAAAATTAGCCCATCTAAATACAATGCCGCTCAGTTGGAGCGCATTACCCGTCGTTATACGTCTGAGCTAATCAAGAAAAACTTTATTGGTCCAGGTCTAGATGTACCAGCTCCCGACTACGGAACAGGAGCCAGAGAAATGTCTTGGATTTTGGATACCTATGCTACTTTCCAATCAAGCTCTAATATGGTAGATGCTTATGGATGTGTGACTGGTAAGCCAGTTGGACAAGGTGGTATTAGAGGTAGAACCGAAGCAACGGGATTGGGTGTTTACTATGGAACCCGCGAAGCTTGTAGCCATGCCGATGATATGAAAGCTCTTGGTCTTGAACCAGGCTTGGAAGGCAAAAAAGTCATTGTGCAAGGACTCGGAAATGTAGGATATTATTCTGCGAAATATTTCCAAGAGGCTGGAGCCATTATTGTGGGAATTGCCGAGTACGATGGCAGTATTTACAATGCAAAAGGATTGGATGTCGAAGATGTCAAAAAGTACATCAAACGTACAGGTTCTATTGTTGATTACCCAAAGGCAAAAATGCTCAAAGACAAAAAATCGGTCTTGGAGATGGATTGTGATATTTTGGTTCCTGCTGCTCTTGAGCAACAAATCAACTCTGGAAATATGAAAGGCATCAAAGCCAAAATTATTGCGGAAGGAGCGAATGGACCTACTACACCTGAAGCTGAAGAATACTTGCTCAAAAAAGGGGTAATGATTTTGCCCGATATGTACCTCAATGCAGGTGGGGTAACGGTTTCTTATTTTGAATGGCTCAAAAACTTGTCACACGTTCGCTTTGGTCGTATGGACAAGCGTTTTATGCAATCCAATAATGAAGAATTGGTAAGCTTGGTTGAAAAAATGACAGGACGTAGCCTAAGCAAAACGGAACGTTCTAAGCTCAAGCTCAAAGGACCAGACGAGGTTGATTTGGTTTATTCTGGTTTGGAAGAAACAATGGTTTCTGCCTACAATGACATTCGTGAGGTCTGGAAGAAAAACAAGAAATTGGAGGACCTTCGTTCAGCGGCTTTCTATGTTGCCCTCAACAAAGTAGCTGAGTCGTATGCAATGTTGGGTATCTTCCCATAATTGAAGGTAAAATATTTTGATACATATAAAATGACACTTTTGAAGGTACTTTACCAAGCAAAAGTGTCATTTTTTTATTGGGCAATGTGCGTCTTTCATGGCTGCATTCACTCTGGTTAGCCAACGCATGTTTCATACTTCGTACAAGGGTGCATCCACCCGCTCATCCTGCGCTATATTTTTTCTTA
Source organism: Chitinophagales bacterium (assembly GCA_020631035.1). Taxonomy (GTDB): domain Bacteria; phylum Bacteroidota; class Bacteroidia; order Chitinophagales; family UBA2359; genus JAHDGP01. The sequence goes on from JAHDIA010000771.1 coordinate 1,799, forward strand.
ATAGCCAAATCAAAAAACCATTTTTCCCATTTTTACAGTATTAAGGCGCAATTGTATACCTTTTTAACAAGGGAAAAACTCCACTTTTACAATACAATAAAAATTCAATTTTAGTATTACTTACAATCAAAAAATATAGAAAACATGTCATTATCGAATAAGGAAAAAGTAGTATCACTACTCAATAGTTTTAATACAGGAGATCCAACTCCCATTGCTTACATCAATCCCCATAAATACATTCAACACAATTTGGCTGTAGGAGATGGTTTGGCAGGTTTTGGTGAAGTGATGAAAAATGCTCCTGAAGGGGGTTTTAAATCAAGTGTGGTCAGGTCTTTCCAAGATGGAGACTATGTTTTTACACACACTGAATACGATTTCTTTGGTCCTAAAATTGGATTTGATGTATTTCGTTTTGAAGATGACTTGATTGTAGAGCATTGGGACAATTTAATCGAAATAAAGCCGCCCAATCCAAGTGGTCATACCCAAATTGACGGAGCGACTGAAATAACGGATTTGGACAAAACAGCCGAGAACAAAAAATTGGTAGAAGAGTTCCTTACCAACATTTTGGTTAAAGGGGAGATGGACAAAGTAGGCAATTATTTTGATGGCGATAATTACATTCAGCACAATCCTGCTGTAGGGGATGGGCTTTCTGGTTTGGGGGCTGCACTCAAAGCAATGGCAGAACAAGGCATTGAGATGAAGTACAACAAAATTCACAAAGTATTGGGCGAAGGGAATTTTGTATTGGCGATAAGTGAAGGAGAGTTTGGAGGCTTACACACTTCTTACTATGATTTGTTTAGAGTCGAAAACGGCAAAATAGCAGAACATTGGGATGTTATAGAACCAATTCTCCCTGAGGCTGAGCATAAAAACCAAAATGGTAAGTTTTAAAAGCAAAAGTCGAATAATCAATTGTGGAAGACTGTTCTTTATAGGGCGGTCTTTTTTTGTGTTTATTATTTGAACCATTAAGGCATTAAGAATAGTTAAGCCCATCCCTTAATGTCTTTTAATTTCTTAATGTTTTACTTTAGAACCATTAAGGCATTAAGAATAGTTAAGTC
>JAHDIA010000772.1 GCA_020631035.1 Chitinophagales bacterium
ATAAATTCGATGTCTAGGAACAAATTGGAAATTTTGAGCTCAATCAATTCTGATACCCGTAGTCCACAAGCATACAAAACTTCGATCATTGCTCGGTTGCGTTGTCCCTGAGGGTGGCTCAAATCTATTTGTGCCAAAATGCGTTCGACTTCCTCTAAATGCAAATAAACGGGCAATTTTTTGGGCAATTTGGGCGCATCAATGTAATCGGCAGGGTTTTCGGTAATCAATTCTTCCAAAATCATATATCGAAAAAAGCTCCGAATGGCAGAGACACACCTTGCTTGGGAACGTTCAATCAGTCCCAATTCTGATAAATTACTCAAAAATCCTTGCAAGTCTTTGGCAGAGAGTTCTGTTGGTGACAATGTTTTTTCTTGATCTAAGAAATACTGTTCCAATTTTCGTAGATCATTGTCGTAGGCTTTGATAGAATTTTCCGAGAGCGAACGCTCTAGGGTCAAGTAATCTACAAAGCCTTTGATACTTGAATTCCAGTCCAAAATGTTGTTTTTCTAGTTTTTTAAAGTTGTTTTTAAAAAGCAAAACCAATTGAAACACTTCCTCTTGCCAAAACACCTGTATATCCAAAATCCCAAGGTTTGGCATCTTTGTAATATTCTTTTCGCTCCTCTGGTACATTGGAGTAACGTACTCCACCACCCAATTGCACTTCAATAATCCCTTGATTGAAAACATAGAGTTTTGCACCAAAACCCAAACCACCTGCAAGGCTCAGTATGTCATCTAAGGTTGCTAATTCTTCATTTTCTACCTTTACCTTTTCTATTTGGGCGTAAGGTCCACCAAACAAATCTAGTTGGTGATTGGCTTGGTCGAAGTAAAAACGGTATTGTATTTCGCCAATAACCCCATTTCTGTTGGAACGTCTATTGGAACTCAAAATGATGCCTAGACTGTACAATATTCCCTGTCTTCTAAATTCCTCAGTAGTCTTGATGCGCTCATATCCTACTTGAAAAGTGGAGTAATAAAGTGGAATGAGATACCAATACATGGCATTTTTGTAATCATTGCTGTATAGGTCATCGTGATCATAGGGGTGGTAACCATCATCATAATGATCGTCGTGGTCGTGATCGGTATGGTGATGATGATCTTTGCTGTGTCGGTCTCTATCTCTGTCGTGACGTTGGGCGATGCTCACTTGACAGATAAATAACAACAATAAAATGAGAAGCTTTTTCATTGATTAGCATTTAATAGTTAGGAAATCACTGTCTTTTATCCTACTCACTGTCTTTTATCCTACTTAACATAAATATAAGACTAATTTAGACCGCTTTTATGGAATAATCAAGGATTATTGTGTTTTTCAATTGGGCTTTATTTGACAAAAATGTAAAAGGCGTAGGACGAAGCGGATGGATGAAGCCTTGTACGAAGTATGAAACATGCGCCCGATAACCAGAGCGAACGTAGCCATAAACCACAGACGTTGCCCAATAATACCTATGACTTATTTCTTTTATTAAACGATTTTTGTCTAAGATAGAGTATCTTTAAGCACCAAAAAAGAATACAAGCCAATGAAACCCATCTACTTAGCTATTTTTATTCTATTGTTTGCTGCCTGTCGGTCAAGCTCCCCTAGCCTATCAGAAGAAGAATTGAATAAATTTTGTATAGGTATAGAAGCTGCCTTGAACGACCGAAATGTGGAATTCTTAGATGCATTGTACGACAAAACCTATTTGGTTGAGTCTGTCACTGAAGGCATTAGTGCGCCTGAATATTATCGAGAAGGATTTGAGGAAGGATTTGACAAATATTATACGCCTGGCACCATTATGACCTCCTCTTTGGATGAGTTTGCTTATACCAAATTTTTAAAACTAAAAGAAACAGGTAAAAATCCCATTGGCTTGTTTAGAACTGTTACTGATAATGGGGTCAATTATGTTGAAGTAATGCTCGGAAGCGATGAAGAAGGTGTACCAATTATCAAAGATTTTTATTCTTACAAAGAAGCCGAAATGTTTAGTCAAGGCATCAAACGCCTCTACCTCATCAATCTTGCCAATGAACAAGGCGATTTTAATCACCCATTGGTCAAAGCATTGCCCACCATCAACGAAGCAGCACAATTGGCTGATGCTGGAATGCCAGAAAAGGGTTTTGCCGCTTTACAAAAATTACCCAAAGAAGTGTTTAAGCAAAAAATCGTCTTGCTTATGTTCTTAACAATGGGGCAAGATGCGGGACCAGATTCGATGGCAGTTGCCGAAAAAATATTTCGGAAACACTATCCAGATGATCCCCTACTTGAACTGAAAAAAATGGAGTTTGGCTTTTTAAAACGGGATACTGCCAACATTGTTCAATACATTGATGCATTGGATCAAAAAATTGGTGGCGATCCTTATTTGTCCATTTTAAAAGCGGCCATCCTTAAAAACAGAGGCGAAACCAGTCAAGCAGAGGCACTACTCACAAATGCTCTAAAGGCAGAGCCAGAAAACGACGAAGGCTATTGGTTGATGATCGATTTGTTAATTAAAGACAAACGCTATCCCGAAGTCATTGAGCTTTTCCAAACCTTTAAAGACAATTTTGATGACAATCCTGCCGACTACATCATCAATGATGGCTATGATGAGTTTTATGCTTCGAATGAGTTTATTGCTTGGACAGATAAACATCCCATTCAAACCCAAAAATTAGATTTTAATTTGGATAGTTTGATGCGTGCTTTGGATGCTGAAGGTAAAAGTCATCATCATGGTCCTGGTGGACATAATCACGACCATCATCATCATTGATGTTCAGTTTGCTCTAAAGTATCCTTGCTAATTTCTTTGAGTACGACCAATGCGCCCAAAAGTGCAGGAATAAAGACCAATAAACTTCTT
>JAHDIA010000773.1 GCA_020631035.1 Chitinophagales bacterium
GTGCTTCCTGTTCCATTCTATTCTACATTCTATATTCTACACTCGTCATTCTACATTCTACACTCGTCATTCTACATTCTACACTCGTCATTCTACACTCGTCATTCTACATTCTAGTGCATCCGATCACCACGAACCTTCAAAGTAGCAAGCAAATCTTTTTCATAAACCAACCATTCTTGCCAGCGATTCCATACCTTGTCGGCATCGTAATATTCTCTGGCTAACTCTAGGAACAAATGATAATGACCTGCTTCGGCTACCATAAATTTATGATAAAAATCTCGCAATTCCAATTCCGCTATGTTTTCTGACAACAATCGAAAACGCTCACAAGAACGTGCTTCAATCAAGGCACACATCAGCAACTTTTCTAGTAAACGTTCTTTCATATCAGACTTGGTTTTGACATATTTGACCAAGCCATTGACATATTCGTCTTTTCGCTGTCTACCCAACTTCAATCCACGTTTTCTCAATTCGGCAATTACCAACCTAAAATGTCCCCATTCTTCGGTTACAATAGGGGACAATTCATCTACCAATTTTTCGTGGTCGGGATACAACATAATCAAACTGATACAAGACGTGGCTGCTTTTTGTTCACAATAAGCGTGATCCGTCAAAATATCTTCTAGGCGCATTTCTGCCAAATTGACCCAGCGTGGGTCAGTAGGAAGTTGCAAACCCAATACCTTTTTGTTTTTGATTTCCATATCACAAAATTAGTAAAATAAGCAAATGTAGCCGCAAAGACCAATAGACAATTAATTACCTTTGTAAGGCACAAATTGAATTTAACTTCGTTCTTTTATGTAAATTATACTCTATGAATACATATTATAATCCTGAAGACCTTAAAAAGTTTGGTAAAATAGGTGAATTGGGAGCAAATGAACTCGCTCAGAAATTTTTTGCTTATTATGGTGAGGTCTTTAAAGAAGGCGCACTCAGCGAAAGAGAAAAGTCACTCATTGCACTCGCTGTGGCACACGCTGTGCAATGTCCTTATTGTATAGATGCCTATGCGGTAGACTCACTCGAAAAAGGAGCCGATGAAGATATGATTGCCGAGGCAATTCATGTCTCTGTTGCCATTCGTGGAGGAGCTTCGCTAGTACATGGCGTTCAGGCAATGAATAAGGTTAAGGATATTACGATGTAAAAACAATCAATGAAAACCACCAAATCGCTTAAAGCAAGAGGGGAGCAATTGTCAGATACTATGGTACAGTTGCGGGTCCTCAATGGCAAGGAAATAATGGAAGAACAATTTCCACTTTTTGCCGATAAACTCAAAAATATTCAGTTGTTTCCACTACAACCAACTGGTATAGATATTTTTCAGGTCAATGTGGGCAAAATGTGCAATCAGGTTTGTGCGCATTGTCACGTCGATGCTGGTCCAGACCGTAAGGAAATAATGACCAAAGCTTCGCTCGAACGTTGCTTGGAAATTCTGTCAAAGACCGACATCAAAACGGTTGACATTACAGGGGGCGCACCCGAAATGAACCCACATTTTAGATGGTTTGTAGAAGAGTGTTCCAAATTGGGTAAAAAAATCATCGACCGTTGCAATTTGACCATCATTTTGGCAAATCCCAAATACCATGATTTACCTGAGTTTTTTGCCAAACACCAAGTAGAGGTCGTTTCGTCCTTGCCTTATTACAGCGAAAAACGAACCGATAGCCAAAGAGGAGAGGGGGTGTTTGAAAAATCCATTAAGGCACTTCAAATGCTCAATGCCGTAGGCTACGGTCAAGAGGGAACAGGCTTGACACTCAATTTGGTTTACAATCCATCGGGAGCCTTTTTGCCACCTGGACAGTCCTCGCTCGAAGCCGATTTCAAACGCCAACTCAAGCGCAAATATGAGATTGAGTTCAACAGTTTGTTTGCCATTACCAATTTGCCCATTAGTCGCTTTTTGGATTACCTGATTCAATCGGGCAATTATGAGGTGTATATGGAAAAACTGGTCAATGCTTTCAATCCTGTAGCGGCCCAAAATGTGATGTGTCGCAATACCATTTCGGTGAGTTGGGATGGCTATTTGTACGATTGTGATTTTAATCAAATGCTTGAACTAAAGGTCGCAAGCCCCAAAGTACAACACATTGACGATTTTGACATTGAGGCACTTAACAAGCGAAGCATTGTATTAAACCAACATTGTTATGGTTGTACAGCAGGGGCTGGCTCTAGTTGTGGGGGAGAAACTGTCTAAAATATGGATAAAGAAACACTCATTATTTTTATCAAAAATCCCATTAAGGGTAAGGCAAAAACGCGTCTGGCACAAAGTATTGGTGTAGAAGAAGCACATCTGGTTTACCTACAACTCTTGGCATATACCCGAAACATTACACAAGGCTTGTCCTGCCATAAACAACTCTATTATAGCCACTTTGTAGACAAAACCGATGAGTGGGACAATACTACATTTAACAAAAAGTTGCAAACGGGCAATGACTTGGGAGAACGTATGGCGAATGCTTTTCAAGAGACATTGGCGGTGGGAATAGACAGAGCAATCATCATTGGAAGCGATTGTGGTGATTTGACTTCGAGCATCATTGAGCAGGCTTTTGAGCAACTCAAAGAATACGACATTGTCATCGGTCCTGCCGAAGATGGAGGCTACTATCTATTGGGAATGAAGCAGTTGCATTCCAGTATTTTTGAAGACAAGCAGTGGAGTACAGAAGGGCTTTATCAAAGTACACTTGAGACTTTTCACACACATCAACTGACTTACTACGAACTTCCTATGCTAAACGATATAGATGAGTATGAGGATCTTTTGCAATGGAGAAAAAGACAAAAAGAAATGTAATCAATATTATAGATTGTTTAA
>JAHDIA010000774.1 GCA_020631035.1 Chitinophagales bacterium
TCGTTTTGGACGTCGACATTTTTCGATTTACATCGTTAAAAATACTCGTCAGAGCGCTGCTATGACTGCGTTTTTTGCCTTGTAAATTAAAAAATCTCTTAGTCTAAAATCGAAACTTTATTTTTTTAACATTACTTTAGTGTAAGTGTGAAGTCAAAGAGCATTGTGGCAAAAACCAACATTTTACACCAAATCCAACGCACTTTTTACTTTTTTTAGTTCCATATTGGTACAAAATTAAACTTCTTTTACATCTTATTATAAAGCTTAATGTGTAAATGAGTGTTTATTAAAAACGTTTTTTGCGAATGCGACTGAACCTTCTAAAATAGCCCCGATAGTAGTGGTTAGCTCCCGTTGGTTTGGTTAGCCCTAACAGGTCTAAAAGACCTGTTCGGTCTCCAAAACAACGGGACTAAAAGCGGATAGCGGGTAAACAAGTAGCGACGAAGCACCCAAATATTTGCTCCTATAAAAAAGAAAAAATAACTTCTTCTTTTACACTTTGCTATTTTGATTGCGTAGGTAATGGTCTGCCAATACCAATGCCGCCATTGCTTCGACTATGGGCACGGCTCTAGGCACCACACAGGGGTCATGCCGCCCTTTTCCTGTAACAACAGTCGTTTCTCCCTTTTGGTTGACCGATGATTGGTCTTTCATCAAGGTAGCGACGGGTTTGAATGCCACATTGAAATATATGTCCATGCCATTGCTGATGCCGCCTTGTATGCCGCCTGAGTAATTGCTTTCGGTCTTAATGACGCCTGCCTCTTCGTAAAAGAGATCATTGTGTTCGGAACCCAACATTTCGATGCTGTCAAAGCCCGAACCATACTCAAATCCCTTTACCGCATTGATGCTCAACATCGCTTTTGCCAAATCGGCGTGCAGTTTGTCGAACACAGGCTCTCCTAGTCCAATAGGACATGATTTTACCACACAAGTAACCTTCCCACCCACAGTATTTCCCTGTTTTCTGATGTCTTTGATGTAGGCAATCATTTCTTCTGCCATTGCTGCATCAGCGGTTCGAACGATGTTTTGTTCGATTTGGGTAAAATCTAGCTTTGAATAATGCTTGTCAAGGCGAAGTTTGCCCACTTGGGAGACATAGGCGGTGATGCTGACGCCCAAATTGGCCAATAGCTTTTTGGCGATGGCTCCAGCGGCGACTCTAGCAGCCGTTTCTCTTGCCGAAGAGCGTCCACCACCTCGATAATCTCTAAAACCATATTTTTGATCGTAGACAAAGTCAGCGTGAGAAGGACGGTATTTCTCTTTGATGTGTCCATAGTCCTTCGAACGTTGGTCTTTGTTTTTGATGTAGATGGAAATGGGTGTTCCTGTGGTTTTGCCCTCAAAAATGCCCGACAATATTTGTGCGGTATCGGATTCTTTGCGTTGGGTGACGATTTTGGACTGCCCAGGACGTCGCCTGTCCAAATCGTGTTGGATTTCGTCTAAAGAGATTTCGAGTCCTGCGGGGCAACCGTCGATGATAACGCCAATGCCAATGCCGTGTGATTCGCCAAAGGTGGTAATTCTAAATAAACTGCCAAAACTGTTTCCTGCCATTTGTAGATGTTGAGTAGATTGTATTTCTTTGTCCCAAAAATTGAATATGGGCAAGCAAAAATACTATGTAGTTTGGAAAGGAAAGAATACAGGCATCTTTGATAGTTGGGATGAGTGTAAAAAACAGGTGCAAGGCTTTATGGGAGCGGAGTATAAATCCTTCAAATCGAGGAAGTTGGCGGAAGAAGCCTACAATGGGAATTACAGAGATTATTCTGGAAAAGATTTTAGAGAAATCACTTTGACGCCTGAGCAATTGGCACTCATTGGGAAACCCAAATTGGACAGTATGTCGGTGGATGCTGCTTGTAGTGGGGCGGCGGGTCCTATGGAATATCAAGGCGTAGATACCAAAACGAAGACGGTTTTTTTTCGCCAAGGACCATTTCCTGAAGGGACGAACAATATTGGTGAGTTTTTGGCATTGGTTCATGGCATTGCTTTGCTCAAAAAATGGGACAAAGCCGATTGGCCGATTTATTCTGACAGTCGGACGGCTATGAAGTGGGTACGAGATAAAAAGTGCAAAACGACGATGGTCGAAAACAGCCGCAATACGGATTTGTTTGTCTTGATTCGACGAGCGGAGAAGTGGTTGCGAGAAAATGAGTATAGCAATCCTTTGTTGAAGTGGGAGACGAAGGCGTGGGGGGAGATTCCTGCGGATTTTGGGAGGAAGTAGAATTGAAAATTTAGGATTTAAGATTGAAAATTTAGGATTCTGAATTTTTTAATCCGCTTCGGCGGTCCGATTCAATTTGGAGTTTTAAATTTTGAATTGTTTTTTGGGACGGAACGTTTGGGTGCTTCGTTTGCATGTGGTGTTCCCGCTGTCTGCCATACATGGTATGTGCTTCCATCGGGCGTAGATGGCATGTTTGTTTGCTTCGTTGCTTCATTTTTTGTTGGATTGGGTAAATAGACGATTTTTACATAATCAAGTCTATGAGTTTTAGCAAATCAGTAATGATTTCATTTCTTGCAATATCCAATTCCTTTTGGCTTCTAGTTCTCTGAATTTCATCATCAAGGAATGCGAAGTATCTGGCTGATATAAGAAAAACCTTATTTTTTAAATCATCATTAATGGACGCTTCTTTTAAAAACGAAATGACTTCACCAATTTTACCTTCTGCTAATTTGTTTTTAAGTTTTTCTTTTTCGGCAGTATTGATTTTCTTTTTTTCGACAATAGAACGAGCATCATAATAGGCCTTGATTTGTTTTCTTACTTCGCTTCGTAATAAGTCGGGGTTTTGTGAAAAGTCTAG
>JAHDIA010000775.1 GCA_020631035.1 Chitinophagales bacterium
TGTATGGACTCAAACAGTTGAGACTTCGGCTTGTAGTAGTTGTGATGATTGTAATATGAGTTTGGAAATATTAAGTATTGAAAACAATCCTGAAGGAGATATCTACAATGCTAGTGTATATGTTAGTACAGCTTACAATTCTATTTTGTGTAACAATCAAAGTATTCTATATAATTTTGATGACCCCAATGTACCTGGAGATACTCCCATAGGCATACACGATTATACAGAGCCAGGAACATACAATATCTGTGTTACTTTTAGTATACAGAGTCAAGCAGGTGAGACTTGTTCAGTACAAGATTGTATGGATTTTACAATAGAAAGTGAGCCTTGTACGGGAGGTTGCTGTCGACTTGCAGGTTTTAGCTCTACAGACCAAAAAATGCTCAGTGGCGTATCTCAATTCATTCAAAGCGATTTGAACAAGAACTTTAATAAAGCCCAAAAAGCATTCATTCGTCATCAAGATGAAATCAATTACCTTTTAGAAGCGGATGAACCGAAATACCAAGGAGTACAGGCTTTATACAATGACTTAAAACAAGAAGGTTATCAATTGTTACTTGATGCTTTTGTTTACAAAAAAGAGGTAAAGGTTAGCAAAATACAGTATAATTTGCTCAATCAATTGTTGACTGAAGTGAAAAATGTAACTACCAATAAAAACTTACATCAAGAAATTGAGCAAGTGCAAAAATACTTAGAAGTTATAGTTGGTAAAGAAATAGAGACTGCTTTTAAAGATTTTGACCAAGCGAGCGAAGCGAATTTAGCCCTTAAAAGACAAGATGAATTGAGCAAGGAACTAGAACTTAAATTGTTTAATACATCTCCTAATACTAGTGTTTTCTTCTTGCAATCTTCATTGAAAACTGGAATGCTTACAGCAAGTATTTATGACAGCAATGGGCAAAAAGTACAGCACATTGTTGAGCAAGTTCAGACAGAAGGGCAATTCCAATATGAAATCAACAAAGGGCAACTTAACAGTGGTGTGTATTATATTCAAGTACACTATCAAAATGAACATACTACTTATCAGGAAACTTTGCGTTTTATTATATTTTAAATACTTTTTTAAATTATCAAAATCTTATGAAGAAAATTAAATTAATATTCTGTTTATTATCAATAATGTTTTTTATTGCCTCTTGCGAAAAGAATATCCAGAAAGATTTGGAATTGATGACGATTGAAAAACAAATAGGGAATAAATATGATAAAGAACATAAGGAGGGAGATTTTAAAAACCCCTTATTGAATGGTGTTGGTATATGGGAATTTGTTGAATATATGAATGGTAAAAATTATACACATAATAAATATGAAGACTGTAATGGTGAATTGTTGCAACTGAACTTTAGTCCAAGTGGAGGTAATCCCTTATATACGAAGGAACACTCACTTGATTATTATACAACAGATTTCGCTACAGTAGTCAATAATTTATGGAGTGAGGTGAAAAGTGAATGTGGAAACAATAATACAGTAATTACAAATATTGAGTTTTACTTTGACTTTTGTGTTTGTGGTAATCCAAACTATCATTATGAAATAGGAGCTTATGTAACTGTTTGTTGTAATCCGAATATAGCAACAGCACCATCCACAGATTATCCTGGTTTGCCAGGACCATCCAAGCCTAAACCTTTATTGGGTACCAAAGGATAAGCAATGCTTAAAGTGAAAGACCAGAAGAGAATAACTAAGCTTTTTTTCTGGTCTTTCCAAAAATAATTAATTAAAAAATAAAATAATGAAAAAAACAAAAAAACAGACAATTGGAAAATTTAAACAAAGTTTAGAAGGAAAACAATTGCTAAAGCAGATCAAACTTTTATGTATATTTGGAAAAGGTGATGGAAACACCAAGCCTGTTGTTGGAGATGTGTTAGATGGATTTTAAATTAAAAAACAAACAAAATGTTTCCTCGACCCAATATATTTGGTATTACCGATTGGTACGATTTAAATTTAATATTTGCAACCATTATTTGTGCCTTGTTTGTGTATTATTACTTGCGTTATAAAACGCCTTATACTTTTTCATTGCATATGGTTTTGCCTTGGGGCTTTTTTATGACCTTTGTCGGTTTGGTGGGGGCACGCTTGCTCAATGTTATAGAATTGTATACTCTAAACAAGCCTACAGAACTAAGCTATGGTTTTTCTGATTATCTCTTATATTATGGAGGTTATGCCTTTTATGGTGGAATGATTTTAAATGTATTGGTTTTGTTGTTGCTCAATCAATTCATTCGCTCTCCCAAGTTCCCAGTCATTTTAGATGTTTTGGCAATGGCGTGTTGCTTGGCATATGCCTTGGGACGTATTGGCTGTCAACTATCGGGTGATGGTTGTTTTGGTGTAGCAACCAATTTGCCTTGGGGAATGTATTATCCCTACGGACCTGTACCGACTTTGCTTCCTGTACATCCCACACCCATTTATGAGTTGCTCGCTAATTTGGTTTTATTTGGTTTGCTATTAAAAATAAATCAAAACAAAAAGTTTGTGGGACAAACATTGTATACTTATTTGATGGGAGCGGCTGTCCTGCGTTTTCTAATCGAATTTATCCGCCGCAATCCCGAAGTGTATTTGGGCTTAACAATGTCGCAACTCATAGCCATAATTTTGTTTTGTATTGGTGGTATTGCCTATTGGCTAAAGCATAGCCAGGCAGTAAGACCTAAAGTAGCTTTGCAAACTTGACTAGAAAGTTTAATAGATGGTTGAATAAAAAATGTTTTTTGCGAATGCGACTGAGTACTCTGTAATTTAAATAAATTGATGTTTTGGCTAATGAATTTTTGTTCTATACA
>JAHDIA010000776.1 GCA_020631035.1 Chitinophagales bacterium
ATTTGATCAGCAGTCAACACATTCCCATTGATTTGCAAAATGGATTCTTCATTGCTTTGAAGTAATGGACTTTCTGTAAGTGGAAAATTATACCCATTGGCATCTATCAAATTGACTGAATTGTCAAAATTGAATTGATCGCCTACTGCTAGAATAATGGAGGCTGGACACACTTCAAGTCCATTGCTCAAATCAAATAGTCCAAAGAGTTTCCACTCTTTGAGGTGTACATAATTGTCTCCCACTGTTCGGGTGAGGGTCATTCTGATTTTTTGAGTATTTATAGTATCCAACAACTGTTCATCGTATGTATCTGGCACAATGGAAGCATCTTCAAAATTGATTGCATAAGAGCCAGATTGTGTATCAAAATCAGCAATGGTAGCAGCCGTTTCTATGGTCCATATCCCATATTCTCCAGACAGTATTTGTGAACGGATTAATGGAATGGGAATTGGGAACTCTATTGTTATGATGAGTGGATTAATGGATGGGGTACGTGCAAGGCTTCCTATATTGCCATCAAAAACATCATTAAGGGAACCAATGTCAAAAACTGTATGGTCTACCCCTATTGTTGCGTCAGAAACCCATTCTGAAAGATTGAGTTGCATTTCGGTCATCTGTGCTTTTCCCAATAGTCCCCAAGCCAACAAACCGATTAAAATAATGAGTTGCTTCATGTAAAGGATTTTTAATTTAAAATAAATTCTATCTAACAATCCTTAATAGTTTCTGTTCTTTGTCACATAATGTCAAAGAACTATAGTCTCTAAATTGTAGTACCCTAAAATGTGTCTCAAAATTATTGGAAACTTCTTTGTATTGCCAGTGGTAGACGTTTTTCTTAGAGGGGTAAATCGTTCAAAATAGGATGGGATTTGTTTTTTTGAGCTTTGTATAAAGAATGGAAGTTACAAATCGGACCACCGAACCGTTTCCTTTACTATTTGCTTTAAGTGACACTTGCGTTTAACACTTAAAGCCACAAAGGGAGAAGCTTGGCGTGTAGTGGATGGATGAGAGAAAAAACGAAGGACTGAGAGAAGCGATGCCTACGCCTGATTGCAGTGGATAGCCCGCAGCGGGACTTCGACAGGCTCAGTCTCCACATCACTATACTGGTTTTGGGGCTTAAACTTGCATTGACAGGCTCACTAAGCGAGGACTAGTAACGGAAAGCAGGGTGACCCGATGGTTTGAAAAATCAGCGTTCCGTTCTAAATATTTAATCTATATACTCAAAGATGCGAGGCATTTTGAAAATGACAGGCATTTGATCAAGCCCGTCCATAGAGTTCCAATAGTTCTTGGAGTCTATCGCTGTGTTCGTCTGAATCGCCATAGTTTTCGTGTAGGGCGTTGAGTACCCATTCCCAATCGCAATCGACTTCGTTGATGTAGTCGAGGGCGGTTTCGGCATATTTAAAATCGAAGTAAATGAGTTCGTAGACTGCTCGCCACATTACAGTCTCTTCTTCATTTTGGAATAAGAATGGGGCTTTGGGATATTGGATATATTGTAGGACAATGGTTTTCATTTTTTCGGCTGCGGCGGCTCCTATAACTTTGATAGCGGCTTCAAAAAAATCGTCGTTTTCTCTATACAAACCATTTTCGTCTCGAATCTCAAAATTGATGTAGTGTCCATTTCGGATTTTGCCAACATCCTTGGTTAGCTCAATTAATTGGTCAAGTGCTTCGTGGTATGCTTGATCGGTTTCCCAATCGGATACCTGGAGAATTGTTTTCCCTCGATCCTCTAAATCTTCTTCCATATTTTCGGGAATGATGATTTCGATTTCTTCCTCTTTTGGTTTTTCATATTTGACCAAGTCAATGGGAATGCTTTTGACCTCTGTTTCCAAATCAAGTTCTTTAAAAGGCATAAAACACAAACTGGAACTACCTCCCAGAATCAAACCATCTTTTTGGACAGTATGTAGGTGACTGTGAAAGGTGTAAATACCAAAATCACCTGTTAAACTTGAATAGGGCATTATTTGGGCTGTCAAGAAAGGAGAGCGTCGCCCATCAAAATACAATTTGCGAAGAATGCCTCCACGCCAACAGAGCCATACTGCCTTTTCATCCTCTAAGATGTAAATCGTATTGAGATTTCTGATGAATTGTGTAATGGCTTTTCGATATTCTTTATTGATTTCTTTCTTGACAAATGTTTCTGCCATTTTTTTTGCGTTTTCCTCCTGATACGCCAGTTGTCTAGTTGTGAATTCTCGAACCGAAAAAATGTTGAGTACTTTAAATGTCGTGAGATCAAACAGCATTATTTTGAATACAAAAAGGGGTTCACCTTCTGCATTGTATGTCACTTCTACCTCTTCATTCCAATAAGGCATAATACCTATATTGTGGGCAAAATGAATGCGGGGTGGGTTTTGCCTAAAATTTGCAAAAGGGGAATTGTCTAGTGGAAAATGTTTTATTTCTAGGGTCGTAGGATCAACTATATTGTAACCGTGTTTCCATTTCTTTTTGAAGGGCGAATCGGTTCTATCCCACTCAAATTCGTTGTAGTACAAATAAAAATGCCCTTGAGGACTGGATGTTAAATGCTTGAATGTTCCTTTGTTTTCTAAGGCGATTTTTTGGTTCTTTATCTCAGAAAAATCTGAAAGAGACAGTATTCTTAGCGTTTGTCTATAAGCAATGTACAATTGACTAAAGTCTTGAGAGAAACACACTCTTACAGATACACTTCCTTCAAATTTTTGGTCAAATATTTTGCTTTGGCTTTCGACATCATAGGCTCGTATTTGTCCGTTCCAATCGGCTATAACAAATTTTG
>JAHDIA010000777.1 GCA_020631035.1 Chitinophagales bacterium
TTTAGACGAAGGAATAAAAGATGCGATGCTTACGCCCAATAGAAGCGGTTGCCGTGCAAAAGCGAATAGCGGGGAGACACTTTGGGTTTAAATACAAACGTTCCGTACACAAAAAAAGGACAGCCACCTTAAAAAGTGCCTGCCCTTAAAAATAAAATCCCAGCGTTATTTGATTTTGAATTTAAAATTCAAGATTGAAAATTTAAAATTCAAGAATTGGAATTCACAATTCTTCCAGTTTATTTGATTACAACTCTTTGAACTGTTGATTGGTAGTTTGATTTGATTTCAACCATATAAATACCCGCTGCTTGTTCGCTCAAATCAAAGCTAAGACGAGTATTGGAACTGTTGTTGTCCAATTCGATTTGATTTATCACGCTACCTCTCAAATCAAAAATTGTAATGTTTTGTACCGCTTTTGATTCATTGCCTAAATTAATCCAGAACTGACCATTGCTAGGGTTGGGGTAAAGAGTGAAATTCAAATCTTCTTCTAAGTCTGTGTTTTTTTCTGCATCCATTCTGTTGGCAATATGTCCATTGGGTTGCATCAAACTTTCGAGAGGTGGAGCTTCATTGGTTTCTGTAATCATTCCTTGGGTCATTTCGTCACAAGACCATAGAGTATGAATGGTATAGCCAACATTGAACTCGTAATAATCAAAACAGCTAAAGCTGGTAGAAGAAGAGCAGTGTACTTCCCCTTCTTCAGTATACAAAATAGAGTAGGCACCATCGCCACAGCCACCTGCTTCGACATAAATAAATCCAAAACTACAATCGTCATTGATGATGTAGTATACCGTTTGGTTGGTACAACAATCATTGGGAATCAAGACATCTGACAACCAAGGGAAGTCGTCAATGTTAACATCTAATTCATCAGGAACTCTAGCACTACAGTACCAAGTGACAAGGATTTCGTCATCGGTCAAACCATAAGCATTGATACAACTAAATCCTGGAGCATCCGCACAATAAAAAGTACCATCGTCAAAATATAAAGTACCGCCATCGGTAGATTGAATGTAAATAAATTGATAAGTTCCCAAATCATAAACAGTCACACTTTCTTCTGAACAGTTGGTTAAATCAATATAAGTATTCAACCAAGGATAGGTATTGAAAATCGTATCTGATGGCTGTGCGCCTTGACAAGCTCCAATAGAAGCGATCTCTACACCCGCACAAGTAGCCAAACATTCATTGTTGTAGGTATTGCCATCGGTACCACATACAGGATCATAAGTTGTAGGACAAATAGCGCAAGGGTCAACCGTACATTCCCAAATGCTTTGAATCGTATAACCCACATTAAAATTGTAGTAATCGAAACAGCTCAAGGCATAAGAAGAAGTACAATGTACAGAACCATCTTCATTGTAAACAACTGCATATTCGCCATCATTGCAATCGCCTGGTGCTACATAAACGAATCCAAAATTACAATCATCATTGATGATGTAGTATACCGTTTGGTTGGCACAACAATCGCCTTCAATAATTACATTTGATAGCCAAGGGAAATCCTCATAGCTTGCTTCATTGGGATCTTCTGTATTTGTGCAAGTCCAAGTCATTGTTAAATTGTTGTTATTTAGACCATAGGCGTTTTGACAACTGATTCCTGGAGAATCTGTACAATACAAATCACCATTTTCGTAGTATAAAGCACTTCCTTCTGGAGATTGTACATATACAAATTGGAAAGTTCCCATATCATATACATTGACAATTTCACCAAAACATCCAGCTTCATTAACAATGTTGTTCAACCAAGGGAAATTGTTAAACACAACACTAGGATCAGTAGGAGGTGTCGTACCATTGGCACAAGACCAAGAAGTTGTAGCAGTGTTGACATTGATGCCATAAGCAGTCAAACAAGAAAAGCCAGCAGCATCTGTACAATACAAACTGCCATCTTCAAAATACAAGGCACCGCCTTCGTCATCGGCGACATAAACAAAATTGAAGGTGCCCATATCGAATACAGAAACAGTGCTTGAACCACAATCGCTTAAATTGACAAGGCTCAATAACCAAGGGTTGTCATTAAAAACTTGGGGGTTGTTTGGAGTACTGTTGCAATTTTGTACTGTAACATCATAGGTATATATCCTTTGTGGACACCCTTCAGAAGCCTCTCCAAAAGCAATGGTATAAGCTGTATTAGCTTGTGGACTAAAGGTAACAATGTTGTCGTCGTTTATGGTGACACCTGTATTGGGAGTAATTGTTACATCAGAGTTATTGTAGCAAGGAACTGGCAACCTAATTGGTTGTATTGGACCAGGAGGACCTGGGCTGGTTCCTTGAGGTCCTGGGTCTGTTTGAGGTATTTGAGGTCCGATAGGCAAAGGTATTAGATTTAAATTTATTTCTACGCTTTCACCAAGACACAAGGTATCCGCAAGCAATGAACAACTTGATTCATACACTATTGTTTTGGTAGATTCATTGTACAAACTTTCAGTGATGCTTGAGCAATCTTGTGTCAGGTTGTCACAATCTATTCGATTTCCATTGCAGTCAAAAAGAAGATTGATGTATGGATAATAAGGACCAGGACCTATAGGTGGTTGAGGACCAACAGGAATATTCAAACAATAATCTACTACTTGATACATATAGCCAAGTGAATCATTGTAGTATTCAATGATGTTGGGTGCACTGTAAAAAGGAGGTATGTTTAATTCCGTAAATGGATCACTCAATGGAGTATCACAGAATACCGTTGAGGAATCTGTAGGTTCGGGTTCTTGGTTGCAAGTGGAATCTACTTGTACATA
>JAHDIA010000778.1 GCA_020631035.1 Chitinophagales bacterium
GGATTTCCGAAATGTCGGACCAGTTACAAAAATACTCATTATGCGCTGCATAACTGGTATGCCAGCCCAGTGGTATGCCAGCCCAGTGGTATGCCAGCGCAGTCCGTTTTTTGTGCCTTATCCTAACCAAAAATACTTCCGTCTCAACTTCAGAATAGGTTTTCAGACAGGTTCTAACATCTCAAGGCGTCTAGGACGCAGCGTAAGGATGAAGTTTGCGACGGAGAATTAAAAGAGGCGAAACTATGCCCGATTGTAATGGAAAGCCCTGCTTATGAGCTTGGAGTGTTAGCTTGCAGGCTTGGAATGTAAAGCGGGGAGTCCCTTTGCAAACGAAGCTTATAGCGTTCCATTCTAAACATTCAGAGTTTTATCCCTATTTATTTTAACTATTTCTCGTTTGATTTGTTAGATTGCTGTATCTTGTAAACATAGCGTCGCATTCAAACTGTTGTCTTTATGCTCAAAAACAAAATTCAAGCACTTTTTAATTCGGAACAATACCACGGTTGGGGAAAAACCAAAAGGTATTTTGAAGGTTGGTATTATAAAATCCTCAATTCCGATGAGACAAAAGCCTTTGCATTTATTCCTGGGGTGGCAATGGACGAAAATGGCGAACGACAAGCCTTTGTACAGGTATTGAATGGCAAGCAATTGACTGCAGAATATTTTAAATTTAAATTTGAAGAATTTACACCGACGGCTGGTAAATTTAAAGTGCAAATAGCCAATAACTTTTTTGCAAGGGAAAATATTCGATTGGATTTGCCTTCGGTCCAAGGGCGTTTGAGTTTTGAAAATCAAGTGCCCTGGTCGAATTCTTGGTATTCGCCTGGGATTATGGGGCCTTTTTCTTTTGTTCCATTTATGCAATGTTACCACGGAATTTTGAGTATGGACCATTCGATACAGGGACGTTTGACTGTTAATGGAGAAGTTATAGATTTTTCTGGTGGACGGGGCTATATGGAAAAAGACTGGGGGCGTTCATTTCCGAGTGGCTATATTTGGATGCAGACCAATCATTTTTCGGAGCAGCGAATTTCGGTCAAGTCATCTGTCGCCAATATTCCTTGGTTGGGCAGTTCCTTTGTGGGCTATATAGCGGGTGTTTATTTGTATGATCGTTTGATAGAATTTACCACCTACAATTTTACAAAACTTCGCAAATCTTATGCTGATGAAAGTAAGGTGGAGCTGGTCTATGAAAATGGAAAACATCGCTTAGAAATATTGGCACACCGAGAAGCCGCCACTGAACTTGCCTCACCCATCGCTGGATTTATGGATGGACGGATTGAGGAAAGTATGAATGCCCAAGTCGAAGTGCAATTGTTCGATAAAAAAAGCAAAAAAGTTTTACTAGAAGATATTGGACGAAATGCAGGGCTAGAAGTAGCAGGTAAGGTAGAGGATATTTTTGTGTAGAAATTTGCTCAACAATTTTGGAATTGATTTGTTAAAGTTCAATGGCAAATTATTTAATCATCGGAGGTTCTTCAGGCATTGGTCGCCAGTTAGCATTACAATTGGCAGCGGAAGGACACCAAGTACAAGCAAGCTATTTTGAACACGAAATGGCTGATGAAGGAGCATCCCTAACGTATTATCCATTGAATGTATTGGATGAACAATTGAATTTGGATTTTGTATCAGATTCAATTGATGGGTTGGTTTACTGTCCAGGAAGCATTAGTCTCAAGCCTTTTGGAAG
Source organism: Chitinophagales bacterium (assembly GCA_020631035.1). GTDB lineage: Bacteria > Bacteroidota > Bacteroidia > Chitinophagales > UBA2359 > JAHDGP01. Next base: position 1,718 of record JAHDIA010000778.1, read on the forward strand.
AATCAAACCAGAACAATTTGTAGAGGATTTTCAGTTGCAAGTTGTAGGAGCAGTCAAGGTCTTGCAGGCAGTATTGCCCAAGCTAAAAAAGTCAAAACAGGCATCGGTGGTTTTGTTTTCAACAGTGGCGGTACAGATGGGGTATAATTTTCATTCATTGGTTGCCACCTCCAAGGGAGCCATTGAGGGTTTGACCAAATCATTGGCGGCAGAGTATGCGCCCACCATTAGAATCAATTGTATTGCGCCTTCTTTGACAGATACGCCACTAGCAGATTTTTTGCTAAACAGCGAAGACAAACGAGCAGCCAATGCCCAACGTCATCCCCTTAAAAAAATTGGGACACCTCAAGACTTGGCGAATATGGTTGCCTTTTTATTGTCGGATAAATCGACTTGGATTACAGGACAAATTTTCCATGTAGATGGAGGAATGTCAACATTAAGGGTGTAAGTAATGCGAGGGAGCGGTTATTTAAATTTAAAAAATGAGCAAACTACCAGAATTAAGCATAGAAGAAATAGACAGAGTCATCGAAATGGCTTGGGAAGATCGTACGCCTTTTGAAGCCATCCAATTTCAATTTGATTTGAGTGAGGGGCAGGTGATTGAGGTGATGCGTCGTAATTTAAAACGCAGCAGTTTTAATCTTTGGCGCAAGCGGGTAAACAGTGGAGTGAGCCAGAAACATCGCAAAAAACGCAATCCTGAGATAGATCGTTTTAAGTGTAGTCGACAACGAACGATTAGCAATAATAAAATTTCTAAACGGTAAATTTGAAATATGCCCAAAGGAATCAAAAAACAAAATCTTCCCGAAAAACTTTGTATTGTTTGTCAAAGACCTTTTACTTGGCGTAAAAAATGGGAGAAGGTTTGGGAAGAAGTGAAGTATTGTAGTGAGAAATGTAGGAGGAATAAAAATACCCCCAACAAGCAAGCTTGTTGAGGGGTGACCTTGACAGCAGGATTTGAACCTACGTTCTCCTGGTCCTGAGCCAGGGAATATTCAATGCTGATAAAAGTTTTCATCTCCACACATACGAACGATTTGAGGAGTAAATTG
>JAHDIA010000779.1 GCA_020631035.1 Chitinophagales bacterium
AGAAGAGACACTAAAACACTTTAGCTGCCTTGAGGCCAATGTAGTCGTTGTTAGCTTAGACGGCATCGAAACCGACCGATTCACCATTGACAAATACCTCAAACGTTTGCGTATCACCAAACGCTATCTCCCTATAATTGTCTCTGAACAAAGAGACGAAACGGGTAAAATAATTGAACTCATCGTCACCGAAACTGAAAAATAATTTACTATGAAAAAGTATTTTATCTTAAATTTTAAATCTATTTTTTTTGAACGGAATGCTGAGGGCTGCGTTTGCATGTGGTGTCCCGAAATGTCGGATCACCACTGTCCGCTACTGTGGCAGCAGTGTAGGCCTTGCATGCAAGGTCTCTACAACCCTACCATATCCGCTACTGGGCGTAAAGTCGCATCTTTTGTTTCTTCGTTTCAGGGTCTTTTATTATTGATGATTTTCCTCTTACCATTTCACCTCCATGCCCAAAAACAACTGGCTGCCCCAGAGGTTGAAGTATTCTCCCAAAAAGCCATAGAAAAGGCTAAAGATTTCGGAGCCTATATAGAGGTTATTTCTGACAAAACCACCCCCATCAGTGATGCCGAAGACGCTATTGAATTAGCTGTAGACTTATTCATAGACGATGCCCGTTTTATTGAAGTTTCTTCCATCAAGCGAGAAGAGATTCGCAGCTATCCTGTCCGAGATTACCTACGTCGTCTACAACTACTCAAATACAGTAAAGTCGAAGTTCAATGGTACGATGTTCATTATGCCAGTCAACTCCGTCTGGGAGAAGACGGACGCTATTATGGAACCATAACCATCTACCAAAAATTCAAAGGATATGTCGAAAACCAAGTCATTTATGAAGACGTCACCCGCAAAGACATAGAGGTTGTGTTAGAACGTATTCCTAAAAATATAGGTGGTAAAACTCAAAAGATCTGGGAAGTTTTTCTGGGAGACATTAAAGTATCTGAAACCCGCAAACAATGAAGCTGTCTTTTAAAATATTATTGGCCAGTTTGACCATCTTGCTAAGTTGGGCTGACACACTCCATTCCCAAGACTTGGATATAGATGCCAATGCTTCGGAGGATGGATTGGACTTTCTATACAATCGAATCCAACAAATAGATGGCTTTATGAATCAATTTAACCAAGGCAATATTGCCCATTTGTTTGATGAGCAATATGCCTATAAAGACAAAGAGCAATTTATCCAAAATGCAAAAAAACACCAATTGGATTTCTATGATACAAAGTGGTTGGCACAAGTAAATTGTGAGGTTTTTTACCAAGAACAAATACAGAATATTGAATTGTTTTTAAAAGTAAGAACCAATTCAGATAATGGACGTTCCAAATGGGAAATCATAGGAGTCAATACGTCTTTTCTAGACATTACTGCCGAATGTCCCGACTCAACAACTTTTTTGCCACCTTCTGCCAATGGCACACAATTTATGGCACTGAAAAGAGTATTGAATGATAAAGCAAATTTAAGTGCGTATACCTCATTGGATGCTATTAGCAGCCAACTACCCATTTTTATATTCTTGCTCAAAAATGACTTATTGCAATTCAAACAAATACAAAATATCCACTATTACTTTGCTCAAGTACCCCAATATGTATTTCGACTTAGTGACTTTAACCGCCCCAATCACAACTCGGGTTGGTTAATCGATCAGGTCTTGCCTCAAACAGAAATACCTCTATATCTACTTCACTATCTAAAATTAAAAAATGACCTCTTTAAGTAACAATGTGTTCATTTATCCTTAAATTTGAAAATACTCAAACTAGAAACCTTGAAATACTTACTAGCCATATTTATGCTACTGCTCACCACTGGCACAAAGGCACAAAATAAATTGAGTCCTGATGAAATTGCCTATTTACAAGAACAGGCTCTTCATATGGTCCGTTATTTTGAGTTAAGTTGCCAACTAATAGGAGACAAAAATACTCCTAGCCTAGAACGCAAACAACTTATCGACAACACTTGTACGCAAATCTTCTTTGATGCCAATATTATTGTTGAAGACGATTTGCAGCCCGCCCGTAGGGAGAAACGAAACGTAAAGGCAAAAGACTATTTGCAAAACATTCATTTGTTTTTTTATACATCAGGTGTCCAAATTAGATTTGACCAATTGGAGGTTAGTGAAGTGTTTGAGGAAGATTACCTTTTTTTGATTGTTGATTTTGAACGTACCATCGAAGGCAAAAATGCTTACGTAGATATGCTAATCAACAACACTTATCAACGCCAGGCCGAGATTCGTTGCGATTATATAGGTGGACAATGGGTGTCAAAAATTGTAGGCATTCGCTATAAGGGAGATATAGGCGAATACCAAGCAATACAAGTAGAAGCAAAGGATGCTCTAACAGCAGATTCTAGTACAATAGCAAAGACCAATTCTAACATAGATAGTTTGACTACAGATTCGCCTACCAATGCATTGAACGAAATTGCAGACAAAATGGTAGAGGACGATGTACAAGAAACACCAAGCAATCAAATAGAAGAAACAAGCACAAAAGCTCCTCCCTCTGCCTCAAAAGAAGATTTTCTCCCTACAGATTTTTACAAGAAACAAGCTTTTGCAGATTCCATTAAAATCAATCGTTGGAATGGGCCGGAGCACGCTTTTAAAAGTTTGTTGTTTCCTGGTTGGGGGCGTTACAAAGTACAACAAGGGAATGGGCATTTTTTGTGGGGTGTAGTGGGTTATGGTTTGGTCGGCACTGCACTTTATACTCGTAGTAAATCCAATAGGGTTTATGAAGAC
>JAHDIA010000780.1 GCA_020631035.1 Chitinophagales bacterium
TCTAAACATTTTTTAGCCCACAAAAGTAACACATTTATCACTTTACACATTGTTTCGATTCAAAACACATAAAATGGTTTAGAAGGACAATGATGAATGACTATTTGAATCTTGGGTAGTGTATAGAAAGAATTGTACCTTTACAAAATATACGAAGGTTATTTAAAGATATATTTTTGTGAAGACACACTTTATTTCTATCGGTGGGAAAATTATGCATCAATTGGCAATTGCCTTGAAGCACAAAGGGCACATCATTACTGGTTCAGACGACGAAATATATGACCCGTCACGCTCTACACTGGCACAAGAAGGACTGCTGCCCGACAAAATGGGTTGGGACGCCAACCGAATCACCACCGACTTAGATCAAGTGATTTTGGGGATGCATGCCAAAACCGATAATCCAGAACTCAAGGCAGCCCAAACAAGCAATATTCCGATTTATTCTTTTCCCGAATACATCACCAAATTTTCTGAGGATAAGACTAGAGTGGTCATTGCAGGAAGTCATGGCAAAACCACTATGACGGCTGCCACGATGCATGTACTCCAAAAATGCCAAAAAGACTTTGATTATTTGCTAGGGGGCAAAGTAGAGGGCTTCCAATATTTTGTTCAATTAAGCGACGCACCATTGATTGTGATGGAAGGAGACGAATATCTTTCTTCTGCTATTCATCGAGAGCCTAAGATACATTATTATAAACCACACATTGCTTTGTTGAGTGGCATTGCGTGGGACCATATGAATGTGTTTCCCACTTTCGAGAACTATGTCGAACAGTTTGTGAAGTTTTTGGAGTTGATGCCTCATGGAAGCAAACTCATTTACAATGCCGAAGATTCTGAAGTGTGCAAAGTAGTTGCCCAGTCTCGACACCTACATTTGATACCCTATCAAACACCTGCTTTTATACAAGAACAAGGCAAATGCTATTTGTTAAATGGTGAACAAAAAATTCCCCTTGCTTTGTTTGGTAGACACAATATGCAAAATTTGGCGGGTGTCCAAAAGGTGTGTGAACAGTTGGGTATAGAACAGGATACATTTTATGAGGCAATTCAGGACTTTGAAGGAGCAAAAGATCGTTTGGATATTTGGATGGAAAATGAAGACCGAGTGGTTTACAGAGATTATGCCCACGCTCCATCTAAGGTGGAGGCAACCACCAAAGCAGTCAAAGACTTGTATCCCAATCGTCCATTGGTGGCTTGTTTTGAGTTGCATACTTACAGTAGCCTCAATAAAGATTTTTTGCCCAATTACCAAGACACACTCAATCCTGCCGACCAGGCTGTTGTCTATTTTGACCCACACACCTTTGACATCAAAAAGTTGCCCGTATTGAGTAAGGAGGAGGTGCGGAATGCCTTTGGAAGAGCCGATTTGCTCATTCTCAACAGCCAAAAGGAGCTAGAAAACTTTGTTAAATCAAAAAAATGGCAAAATACTAACCTATTAATGATGAGTTCTGGTACATTTGGAGGTACAAAGAAAGAAGATATTGTTAACTTTGTCGACTAAATTAATTTTAAAACCCCAATGAACACTTGTTTTTGGGGAAGCTGTTTACAAAACTAAATACAAGCATCCTTTATATGGAACTTAAATTGCAAAAACCATTGGCGATTTTTGACCTAGAAGCTACAGGCGCAAATATTGCTACAGATCGAATTGTTGAGATTTATATTTTAAAAATTAAGCCTGACGGAACAAAGGACGAATTTATGACACGGGTCAATCCCCGTATGCCCATTCCGCCAGAGGTGAGCGAGATTCATGGTATTACTGATGAAGATGTAAAGGATTCTCCTAGCTTCTTAAACATTGCGTTTGAACTCAAAGATTTTCTCGAAGGATGTGATTTGGGAGGGTACAACTCTAACCGTTTTGATGTTCCATTGTTATTGGAAGAGTTCTACCGAATTGGTATCAATTGGGATTTGTCCCAAACCAAATTTGTAGATGTCTTTAAGATCTTTACCAGAATGGAAGGAAGAGATTTGTCTTCAGCCTATAAGTTTTATTGTAAAAAAGAATTGGAAAATGCTCATGCTGCCAAAAACGATGTCATAGCAACCTATGAAGTGTTGAAGGCACAGTTGGAACGTTACCAAGGAGATTTGGAAAATGATGTAGACTTTTTACATGAGTTTACTTACGAATCACATTTTGTAGATACAGGAAGACGTTTGATTCGAGATGGTGAATTGGTCAAGTTTAATTTTGGCAAGCACAAAGGCAAAACGGTTGAGCAAGTATTACAGCAAGAACCACAGTACTACAATTGGATCATGAAAAGTGATTTCTTGATGGATACCAAACAAAAATTGACGGAATTGCGCAATGCCATTTTGGATAGAAAAAAGAAAGAACGTGAGGCTGCACAAGAGAATGCTCCTAAGAAAAATTCGGGAGGTGGTTCTAATTCTAGTGGTCCCATACAACCAACCCTATTTTAATAATATATAACAGTTGAAGAGGTCTGGGCGTTTTTGTGAATAAATTAACACAGATTGAAGCTTTGTTAACAATGAACTTTGCATCTTTGTAGTGTATATTTATCAACTAAAGTAAAACGAAAAAATAACTAGAGCCATTTGACTTGAGACTTTCTGCGTCAAATTCGGACTCAACTTATTTAATCCATTTTACTAACAACTAAAATTGAATACATTTGTCTGACAAGATTGTCATCATACCTACTTACAATGAGAAAGGTAACATCTCTCGAATGATCAAAAAAGTATTCTCTTTGGAGGG
>JAHDIA010000781.1 GCA_020631035.1 Chitinophagales bacterium
TTCTTTTTTGATCTCAAAAAAGAATTGAACCAATTGTCTTTTGATGTGTTATTCAAAAAATCCGAAGAGGACTCGGCAACTTTGTATACACCCAATACAATCAAAGCTTTTTATTCAGAGACAGAAGGTGTTTATGAATCTGCTATAGTGAGTGTATATGAATTGGGAGCAGAGCAGGATGTTTTTTTAAAATGCTTAATCAAAGGAGAACAAAATCTCTATACTTGGGTTGACAATCACCTTAAAGAATATTTTTACTTGAGCAATGAAGAAGTAGAATTGCAGGAATTAATCTATGTTGAAAATAAAGTTACCAAGACAGATAGAAGCAATATTGAGTATTTAAAAAAAGTAAAACGTTATATAGGCGTATTGCAGTTGGCATTCAAAGATTGTCCCAGTGTACAAGCGAAAAGTGCCAAAATACCCCACTTTAATAAAATGGCATTGATGAAAATTTTTAAAAAATACCATGAATGCGTAGGGGCAGAATATGAAGATTTGAATCAGCAATTTAGGAAAGTAAGAAAGAAAAGTAAACTCTATAGAAAATTGGATTTAGGGCTTATTGTAGGAACCAATACAGGATTTTTCAATGAAGTATACGATTCAGAATCTATGAGTTTATTGGGGCTTAGTTATGGTTGTTTGATCAATGTATATCTGCCAAAATCAGACAACAGATTTGCTGTGGAGGGACGATTTATAATGAATCATTTAAGTACTTATGAGTATGTGGATGAAGCTTCTAAAGCGGTTTTTAATCCTTCCATTCATTTATTAATGAATGGATACAAAGAAGTAAACGGAATATATGGTAACCAGCGTTTTAATCTAAAAATAGGTCCTGTATACAATCTTAAATATGATGCATTAGAAGCATTGGCAGGGATAGGATATGATATTGCCATAAAAGATAAATCAAGAATAGGTTTGAGTATCGAATATAAGTTTTTCAGTTTTTTACAAGATTTGAGTAATGTTGAAGCCAATAATCAACTTGGGTTGAACATCACAATATCAGCTTTTTAAATGAACAAAAAATCCCAACATACCAATTACCTTTTTGCAGGTGGGGGCTGTGCCGCTTTAAGCCTTTTGTATACAATGAACCAAAAAGGTTTACTACATAATAAAAAGGCAATTGTCATTGATCGGGAAGTCAAAAATACCAACAATCGTACTTGGGCGTTCTGGACCAAACAGCCCACCGTTTTCGACCAAATTGTATACAATAAGTGGGAAACGGTGGAATTTATCAGTCAATACTATAACAAAGACATTGAGTTGTCTCCCTACACCTATCAAATTATCAGAGGCATAGATTTTTATGAGTTTGTATTAAATGAACTCAAACAAAATCCCAATATTCAATTTGTCCAAGATCGTATTTTGAGCATTGAAGATGGCAAAAGTGGAGGTCAAGTATGTTGTGAAAATGGGATGTACAAAGGCGATTATGTATTTGATAGCTGCTACAATGCCAAAAAAATTGCCAGCAGAAACGGCAAAACCCTTCACCTTCAACAACATTTCAAAGGTTGGGTGATTGATACCCGACAAGCTATTTTTGACACTTCCAAAGTACGCCTCTTCGATTTTCGGACACCCCAAAATGGCTTGATGCGTTTTTTCTACATCATTCCGTTTGGTTCCAATAAAGCATTGGTTGAGTACACTTTGTTTTCCGAAAGTTTGTTGGAAGAATCGGAATATGACAACGCCCTCAAAGCCTACATCAAAGACATACTCAAGATCAACGAATACAAAATCGAAGAAGTTGAACAAGGAACGATTCCAATGACAACTTATCCTTTTCAGTCCATTCGAGGCAGTCGGGTAGTGAACATCGGTACTTGGGGCGGTTGCTCCAAAGCCTCTACAGGTTATACCTTTTTGCGTATCCAAGACCAAGTACAAGCGATAGTACAATCCATTCGAGACAAGAGACATCCGATGGTGGAACGTCCCAATTCTAGGCGACACAATTTGTACGATGCGATGCTGCTCAAAGTCATCAAAGATCGGGGCGAACTGTCGGAGAAAGTGTTTAGCGATTTGTTCCGCAACAATCCGATTGAACGCTTATTTTCGTTCTTGGACGAAGAGAGCAATCTGTTGAGTGAAATCCAAGTAATGAGTTCGGTTGCGCCTCGTCCTTTTATTCAGGCGTTTGTAGATTTAAAATTGAAGTAATGGACCTTGCCCCAACACAAAATAGAATGACCAACGAACAACGCCTAGTAATGATCCTCGCAATCGTCTATGGTGGAGGCATCATTGCACATACAGTCCCCTTTTTATACCAGTTTACCCAATACATTACCGATGCGCTTTTATTGGTCAGCAATCTAGCAGTTTTGTACTTTGTCTACCAGAAAACCCCGTCCAGTAAATTGATTGCTTGGTGTATAGTGGCGGCATTGCTCACCTTTACATTAGAGGTTTTGGGAGTGGCGACAGGGCAAATATTTGGAGCCTACAAATATGGCGAGACGATGTACTGGCAAATCTTGAATGTTCCAGTGGTTATTGGATTTAATTGGGTGATGCTGACATTGGCAGTTTTGGACATCGCCCAGAACTATCTCAAATTTTTGTTTCCCCCTTTGCTTGCTGCTTTGATGGTGGTCGCCTTCGATTGGGTGATGGAACCTGTCGCCATTAGATTGGATTACTGGCATTGGTTTGGGCAGCCCATTCCCCTACAAAATTACTTGGCTTGGTTTGTAATTGCTTTGGGGGCGGGGAGTGTCTTTCAC
>JAHDIA010000030.1 GCA_020631035.1 Chitinophagales bacterium
CTTTTTCCAAGTTTATAATTTTCTAAAAAAGGTCAACCTATTTTAGGCATACACACTGCCTAATTTATAATTTACAATCTATAATTCATAATTCCATAACCTTCTCATTTTCAATCTCATCTGATAATATTTGGGCTTCTTTGATCATTTTTGCAAAAGAGAGCTAGTTCTTAAACAAGCTATCCAGTCGCCTGTGGCTCCCTACTATTTGTTTAAGAACCACTCTCCAAAAATGGTCAAAGAACCATATTTTTGTTGTTGGATGAGATTTTTTTTTTGCCTATCTGTAACATTTTAACATTTAAATCGGTCTTGTAAGTGAATTTTATTTGGGGTTTTATGGTTGTACTTTTCAAACAGCATAAAATTCCACCAATTTGAATTGGTTTAAAATTAAAAAGGTTTTTTAACAAAATTTAATTTTTAAACCATTCCTAAAATTCCAACCTTATTTTAAAAGTCTTGTCTTTCTAAATAAGTTTTATTTTTTAACAAAAACTCAACACCTTATGCCACCACGAGCGAGGATTTTCATCCTATTACTCTGTTTTTTATGCACTTCAAACTTCACTTTCGCCCAATCTACGGGCAACATTAACGGAAACATATTGGATGATACAGGCGAGGCAGCTTTGTATGCCAACGTCATCTTAAAATCAGCCCAAGATAGCAGTATGGTCAAGGGAGCCATCGCCACTGAAACTGGTGAATTTTCAATGGTCTCTATTCCGTATGGCAACTATTTCTTAGCAGTCAGCTATATTGGGTTTGACACCTACACTTCTGAAGTATTTGAGCTCAATGCCCCTGAACTCAACATCCCAACTGTCAAGCTACAAGCAATGAGCAATGAGTTAGAAGAAGTAACCATTACGGCTCAACGCCCCTTGCTCGAAATGAAACCCGACAAAATGGTTTTCAATGTCGAAGGGACCATCAACAATTCTGGCAACAATGCGCTCGAATTGCTCCGTAAATCTCCAGGCGTTATTGTTGACAATAATGAAAGTTTGAGCTTATTGGGCAAAAGTGGTGTACGGGTGTACATCAACGATAAAGAAAGTCCTTTGAGTGGTGACGATCTTGCCGCCTTCCTCAAAACCCTACAAGCCGACCAAATTGATGCCATCGAAATCATTACCAATCCATCGGCTCGTTACGATGCAGAAGGCAATGCGGGCATCATAAATATTAAATTAAAAAAAGATAGCCGCTTGGGGTCTAATGTCAATCTAAACTTGGGTTACTCGATAGGATACGAGCCTCGTTACAATGGCTCTGTCGGTGCCAACTACCGCAATCAAAAAATGAATGTATTTGGTAGTTATGGCCATAACAATGGTGAGAACATCAACTATATCCGATTTCATAGAGAGCAGTATGGCATTGCTTATGACAACACCAATGATAGAAACAATTTGTGGCAAAGTCACGATTTTAAATTTGGTACCGACTATTATATCAATGACAAAAACACTGTAGGCTTTATGGTCAATGGCTATACCTCTGATAGTGAGGGAGGTTCCTTGAGCCGTACCGAAATGTCCACAATGGGCAAAGTGGGTATTGACAGTGTTTTGGTTTCTGAAACCAGAGATACCAGCAGTCGTCAAAATATTAATTTTAACATCAATTATCAATTTAATGGTGAAAAAGATGTAAAGTGGAACATTGATGCTGATTATGGTTTGTTTAGAAATGACTATGAAGAATATCAACCAAATTTTTACAAAGACCCTAATGAGGCCTTTACTTTAACCGAAAGAATTTATTCTTCTATTGCACCAACGGATATTGATATTTGGACTTTTAAAGTAGATCACGAACGTCCTGCTTTTAAAGGAAAACTGGAAACAGGTGTAAAGTTTGCCTATGTTCAAACCGATAATAATTTCAGTTTTTTCAATCACATCAACAATGTGCCTGTTTTGAATATTGACCAAAGCAATGATTTTGTCTATACCGAAAATGTCAATGCTGCTTATGTCAATTATTCTACCCAAATTAAAAAGTGGGGGATACAAGCAGGTTTGAGAGGGGAGCAAACCAACTCCAAAGGTGAATTGATTGCGATGAAAGAAACCGAGAACGATACTGTCACTCGACATTATTTCGATTTGTTTCCTTCGGTGGGTGTCTCTTACCAACTCAATCAAAAACACAATTTTAATTTAAGTTATAGCCGACGCATCAACCGTCCATCTTACCAAGATTTGAATCCATTTGTCAGTCGATTGGACGAGCAAACTTTTGAGCAGGGCAATCCTTTTTTGAATCCAGAATACACCAACAGTTTTCAGTTGCGACATTCGTTCAATTATATGCTCAACACAACGGTTTCCTTTAGCCATACCAACAATGTCATCAGCCGTTTGTTGGGTGCTGCTGCCGATTCTATTGGAACCTATATTACTTGGGCAAATTTGACCGACCAATACAATTACAGTATCAATGTTGCGGCTCCTGTTCCCATTGCCAAATGGTGGAATAGTTACAACAGCATCACTGCTTATCATTTGTCGAATCAAGCTGATTTGGGCAACGGCAATGTGGTAGATATTAGTACCAATTCCTTCCATTTGTACAGCCAACATACCTTTACCCTACCCTGGCAATTGTCTTTAGAAGTTTCTGGTTGGTACAGTGCCCCTGCCATTTGGGAGGGTAACTTTAAAACCAATCACATAGGTGGTTTGGACTTTGGGGTACAAAAGAAATTGTTCAACGATAGAGGCAAACTAAGATTGGCAGTAAGCGATATACTCAAAACCAATGATTGGGGCGGAACGACGGAATTGGGTCCTTTGTATATGAGTATGAACGGAGGCTGGGACAGCCGACGTTTTAGTATCAATTTCTCCTACTTATTTGGAAATGAAAAAATAAAAGGAAGCAACCGCAAGAGTGGCTTAGAAGATGAAAATAAACGTATAAAGTCTGACGGATAGGCGTTATAATCTATATATAAGTCAGATTTAAGATAGACAACTGGGAATTTATGGCAGGCATTTTGTATATTTATTACAGAGTGTCTGCCTTTTTTTGTGCAAACATCAGTCTAATACAACAGAATATATAACTAACAACAAAAACAATAACAACATGCTGGTTTTAATCGACAATGGCCACGGTGGATTTATCAATGGAGTCTACCAAACACCTGGCAAACGCTCCCCTATTTGGGAAGATGGTACCCAATTGTTTGAGGGAGAACTGAACAGAGCAATCGTCAATGATCTCATTGAATTGCTAACACGTTATCGCATTCCTTATGTACATATCTGTCCTGAATTGCGAGATGTCACTTTAAAAACAAGGGTCAAACGTGCCAATGTATACAAAAATGAGGCTTGCTTTTTCTTGAGTATTCATTCCAATGGTGGCGGTGGTAGTGGGGGCGAAATATTCACAGCTCCAGGTCAAACCCTAAGCGATTCCATTGCGAGTATTTTTGGGGAAGAGTTTACCAAGGTCTTTCCCGATTATCCCTTACGAACCGACTTTAGCGATGGAGACTTAGACAAAGAAGATCGTTTTTATGTATTGACCCAAACGGCTATGCCCGCCATTTTAACCGAGAGTTTTTTTATGGACAATGAGCGAGAATGCCGAGAAATCTTATTGACCAAAAAAGGTCGAGCCAAAATCGTAGAATACCACATTCGGGCGATCCTAAGAACCAAGAAAGAAATTTTTGATCCTTCACAGGAGAATTTGTTGGTATAAAGTAAATGTAAGTAGTGTGACAAATTTATCTTAATATTTTATGCCGAAATGTCGGACCAATGGCTTCTTTTTGGCTTCTACTACCGAGATGTCGGACCAGTTGAAAATACTCGCCTTAGCTCTGCTAGGACTGGAGTGCCAGCCCAGTGCGTTTTTCGCCTTGTAGAAACACAAAAACAAACTCCGCTTCGGCGGACCGATCAAAAATGCAACCTTAATTATGTCACACTACTTAATAATTATTATTGGGCAGCGTGCGTGACTTTGAGGCTAGGTTTACTCTGGTTAACCAACGCATGTTTTTGGCTGCGTTTTAAAGAGTATCCATCCGCTCATCCTGCGCTACGCTTTTGGAATAATTGTTAAAATAAAAAAGCACTCAAGAAACATTGTGTTCTTGAGTGCTTTTGCTATATATTCAATACTCTGCAAAGTAAATTACAGAGTAGTTAAACGATCACATTTTAACCACTTTTTCACTATAGGTCTGATAGCCTATTCTCGCTTTGACAAAATAAATCCCACTGGGCAAATCGTCTAAGTTGATATGATGTTGGTATTGCCCTATTTCTTGTTCTGATTGATCGAGTATTATCTTTTCCAACTTTCCGTGGCTGTTGTACAATTCGATTCCAAGGGTACTTGCCTTTTCCAGTTTGTAGGCAAAAGTAAAACTGCCCTCTGTTGGATTCGGATAAATTTGGATGTCTCCTTTTAAATCTGTCAAATCAGTTTCGTTGGCATATCGACCTCCACCGTCTTCACAAAGCGACTCATCGCAAGGGGCAATATAGGCGTGGAAATCGCTGCCTGCTTCTACAAAAAAATCTACATACAGATTAATGTCCTGTCCTGCTTGGAATACTACTGATTGTTCATCATATACTGTCGTATAACTTGTAATAATGGTACTTTGTACTGATGTACTTTCTAATGGATTTGTAAAGTTAAATGTCGCATTTTCTTCACAACAATCAGCCGTAGGTGGTGGTGGTGGCGGAGGTGGTGGTGGAGAACCGATGATTATGGTATAGTCTTCGGCTTCGCCGTAAATAATACTTTTTTTACATCCATTTAAATTATTCAATGGATAATATGAAACTATTATTCTTAAAGTGTAAGTACCATCTGATATATCAGTTGGAATATTAATTGAAAAATCACCTAAGATTCCTGTTAAAACGCTCTCAGATTGACTAATATTAAATGGATCTTCATCCCAATTTATCCAAGCATACCAATTCTGATTTGTAGTAGGTGTTCCATTGGGCAAGTTATGTGATACTAATGCCTCTAGGTCTATTGGATAAGATTCTCCTTTATTTACTTCTACAGATAGATTTGTATAGTCACTATACGCATTTATATTGCCCACTCCTGAATTTCCTGAATTCACATTATTAATACTTGTAGCATTTTCTCCATCCAAAATAACCTTATTAATATAAGTTGAATGGTAATCATCAGGATAAGTTATTTCTGGAATACAAACACTCCCACTTAACTCTCCCATAATAATAGGCACATTAGCCTCGTGACTATAGTGAAAAAAGTCAAAAACAGGTTCTGTATCTCTTAAATCGATCTCAACCCAAGCGTAATATTCTTCTCCACAATCTTTGGGAATTTTAAATGCTAAGTAAGCATAGTCTTCTGTAATGGCATCTAAATCAGATTTTTTTAAATAAATTTCATCAGAATTTTTAATACTTACCCCACAATTTCCATTAAATCCTCCAAAATAACAAGATTGATACTCACCACCACTAGGCAAGTCATTTGCTGTAAATAGCATCGCTTCCCTAGAACCAAATTCACAATAAGTTTCTATTTGAAAAAAGTTAGAACTAGTGTTATATATAATGTATCCTGGTTCAGGTGTACCTATTATAGTTGAAGTAGTCTGATTACAAGAAACCCCATCTGCAACATTATCTAATGGGTGAAGAAAAAAATCTAAGCTTCCATTTGCATGCCAATCACTAGAAAGAGCCGAATGATTCCCCCAACCCATATATGTATTAAATTCTCTGGCAGAGAAACCTCCATCTATTGATGTTACAAGACTTCCATTATTAGGTTGGTAATAATCTATTTCTATTTGTCCATTACAAGAAGTCTTAAAACTAGAAACCGAATAGGTAAATGCACTTGGCAAAAAACTAATAGTATATAGCTCGCTTTCGACTTCTATTGGATTAAAAGTATTTACAATTGTTAGTTCTGCCTCTAAGTTACTGGTACTGGGAATCACATTTATTTGGAAGTTAAGCTCATTAACATTGGGACCTGTAATATTCAAATCATTTATATCTAAAGCAGAATTAAATGAAACACCATTAAACTCAGCTAGACTCAATTTTATTGATTGAGGAAAACTTCCATCATCATTTAAACTCTCTTCAATAATATTACTAGAAAAATCAATTATTGGTTCATTAAATCTTCCTGCTAAAATAGTAGCTAATGGTGCATTTTCAATCTTAAAATCTTTTACAATAATATTCGCTTCATTCTCACAATCCTCAAGCTGCAAACGCAACCAACCGTATTGACTGATACAATCTGAAAAACCATATCTAATTCCAACATAAAACTCATCTCCAGAATTTAAGCTCTGTAAATCACTTAATTTAATGGCTCCAACTGTTGGAAGTTTGATAGTTGGTACAACACTCTTATAAGTACCAGAATTACTATTTATATTATCATCCTTAGCAAACAAACTTACCCATTCATTATTATCACTATCTTCATAAGTGCAAAATTGTAAAATATCATTATCTGCTGCTAAATAAAAGTTATTTTCTCGGTAATAGACATAAAAATATATATCATTAATTTCAAAAACCCCTAAACCCAATCCATTAGGCCCTATATTATAATTAGGGCAAATATCTTGATATCCAATCTCTTGACTTTCTTGAATATTTATATTCAATATCTTACTTCTATCTGATAATGCAATTGGAGTATTGAATAAATCATTTACCCCATCATGGAATTCAAATTCCTTCTATATCTTCTATATTCGCTGCTTGCCAAGTTCCTTTCAAACGTAAGACTGCCGTGTTTGCACCTGTAATTTGCACTTCAGGTGTAAGATTTGTAATGCTACTAGCTGCTGGTATACTCATTGTATAATAAGTAGATGGCAAAACACTATTTATAGGAAAAATACTGTTAAACGTAGCATTTTTCAACTTAATTGGAATTTCATTTCTAATACTACCTGAATTACATAAGTCCTCATCAAAAGTTTCACTATGAAAAACTACTCTAGGTGTTGGCAAATATCCTTCTGAAGGGTCATAATACAAAGCATTTGGTAAATTTCCCTGAATAGAACCTCTTTCAGAAAGTTTGCTATTCAAAACACATTCCATATAATCTACCTGTCCCCTTGAAAATGTTCTATGGCAAGGCGAATAATCCATGAAATTATCATAGTAATAATCTACTCCACAAGAACTTTCACTTCGTACTTCACAAACATCACTATGTATACCATGTTGACCACAAATTGGAGTATCATTAAAACTACTGAGTAATGCATTAAAACCTGCTGGATCATTGAAATCCGAACTATTTATATTTGCTAAAAAATCAAAATCGTCATAAGTACAAGGATCGCCTGAATCATACTC
Source organism: Chitinophagales bacterium (assembly GCA_020631035.1). Taxonomy (GTDB): domain Bacteria; phylum Bacteroidota; class Bacteroidia; order Chitinophagales; family UBA2359; genus JAHDGP01. The sequence continues at coordinate 7,374 of JAHDIA010000030.1, forward strand.
TCCCCAAGTATGTCGCAAACCCAACCAGTGTCCTACTTCGTGTGTAATTGTTGAAGCAAACTTAGCATTGCTAGAGAAGTCTTTCGCACTTAAAAAAGACCAATAAGGCATTGCTACTCCATCTGACCGATATCTTACATAATCATCTGGGGGCAAGCTTTCTGGATCATCTATATTTGTAGGAGAGTCGACATGAGATTCATCAGGATAAAAAGCAATTCCTGAAGAAGAACCATTCGACTCATCAACAATATATATATTCAAGTATTGATTTCTGGGCCATTGAATTACTTCCCTAAGAGGTGTTCCATTTCCTGCTGAGGCATATGAAATAGCATCTTGTGTTCTAGTAATGCCATTTGTTGGATTGCCAAATGGATCTTTTTCTGCCAATTTAAAAGAAATATTGGCTGGTGTTATTTCTGATGTTGGGTCAGAATCAACTGTTGAAGTAGATAAAGGAGCGGTACAATATGTATCTACACTATTGGATGCATCTGCAATATCTGGACAATCAGGATTTATAAGCAAATCAGGATGGCTTCCATTTACATTTGCCGTAACTCCACTAAAATCTTGATTTAGACGGTCAATTGCCTTTTCTGCTTGTGTTAAGGTGATGTATTCAGGACCATTTTCGTCTCCATAAATATTGTGAAAAACGACAGGAATGATGTAATTATTATTCTCACCACTCTTAAATACACTAGAATTAGGATCTTTTTTTTGCTCCATAAATTGAGCCGCTTCTTTCAAAAAATCACTTAGTATTTTTTGTTTTTGTGCTTTAGATTCAGCACTTTCATTTAAATATTCTTTATAAGACCTAGATTTTCCACAAGAAGCATCTTTGTGGTATTGCCCATTTACTACAGCCGACAGCAATAGCAGTGCCATACAGCTACAAAGGCATAATATATGTTTCATCTTGTTTGTTTTTACAGATTAAATAATAAGTCAATTAAAAAGCAGGCAGTAAGCTTTGTATTTATATACAAAGCTTACATACCACTTTTCAAAGTTTCATCGCTTGTATTTTGATAGTTGGTTTAAGGAAGGAAGTCTTTTTATTAGAGGGTATTCATCGTTTTCCTCTTTTAAAAGAACTTTAATTGTAAGTTATGAATTGGACGAGAACAGAACATTGGATTTTCAAACCTCTAGCCATACGTGAAAGAAAATTCGTGAATTTTCTCTACTGGGCTTGAATGTTTCGTCCATTGTGGAAAGACGCAAAATATTGCGTCTCTACTTTTGGGCTTTCAATTCAATGTTTTCCTGTTCCAATTTTTTGACCTTTTTATTCAATTCAATTAAGTGTAAAAACAATTCTTCGATTTTCTCTTGTTGGTTGACCGTCATTGCGCCTAACTCAATGCCTCCATTGGCTTCCATTTCTTTGGCTGAGGGTGTGTTGTGTAAATGTCCTTGTGCTTCTATGTTTAACTCAACCTCTTCCAATGAAGCCAAATCATAATCTTTTTCAAATACATAGTCTGCCCAAGTAAGTTTTACTTTTGCCTCTTTAAAGATCACCCCACCATTGACAAACATAAGATAAGGATAAGTCTCATTATCAGCATTGCTTACTGTTGTAAGATTTGCTGGTATCTCACTTGGCAATTCTCCTACAATAACACGACCATCATTCATTACATTGAACAAATGATTAGTTGTCGAATTCTTTAACTGAAAGGCAGAAATTTCCTCATTTGTATTATTGGTATTAATAACCATACCATTTCCTGTATTTTTGGCAACATACACATTGACGTCACCATTTTGAAACCTTGTTTGAAATACATTTTGATCGTTACTTACGTGCATTCGGTGAGTTGGAGTACCTGTTCCAAAACCAACCTTACCATTGTTAAGTGCCTTAATAATGGCTCCTTCACCTAAAACATCATTTTTAATCAATAGTGGGTATCTGCTTCCTACATCACTCCTTGTATTGATTAGCAATCCATACCCTTTATTATGGGACATCGCAACAATGGTATTTCCATTTTCGAAGCCTGCTTGCCAAATACCCGTTCCCAAATTACTTTTAACTAAAAATTGTCTATTGCCCAAATTGGTAGATGCTCCAATACTTACATTGTCTGCGGTATGAACAAGCCCTGGAGTAGTATCATCCCACTGGGCATTGAGTACTTGTCCAAAAGCTATAAAGCATACAAATAAAAAAAGTCCATTCTGAATAAGTTTTTGAAAATTCATTTTGTTTAATTTTACAGATTAAAAAATAATGATTCGTTTGAATTGTATTAAAAATATGTGCGCACTAAAATTATTGAAAAATGAAAGTGGAGAAAAAAAGTCGGGGACTTGTATGCATATCATCAATGCCCCTCGACTTTATCAAGAATAGAATAAATGTATTTTATTTTATTATTTTAACTCTCCTCTTCTGTAATAGATAAAAAGTAAATCTATTTTAGATTGCTTCCTTATCAATTACACTACAAATATCATTTAGTTAGTTAGATTTCACAAGTACAAAAATTGTTACTCTTGTAAGCTTTTTTGTTGTCTACATTTGTAAACAAGAGGGCGGAAATCAAACACAAATACCTGATTACCAACAATATAAAAACAAAAAACTGTTCATCATTTATGTATGATTTATGTACTCATTTTTATCAAAAAATAGTGCGACGGAGGGCACAAAGTAGCGAAACTACGCCTGATAGAAGCGGCTACCCCACAGCGGGGATTAGGCAGAATCAGTCACCTTTGGGGTAAACTTTGGTTTTGTCCTTTACTTGGTTTGGCAGGCTTGCTAAGCGAGGAGTAATAGCGGATAGCAGGGACTCGACTTGGATTGAAAGATGGGGCGTTCCGTACTAATTAATTTAAAATTGAAGATTCAAGATTAGAGGTTTTTCATATTATAATAAAACCCCACAGGCGGAACCGCCTGTGGGGTGCAAATAATACATCTTATGTAATCTATCTACTTAACAAAATGAATTTTACATTTTGACCAATTTCTCTGTATATTCGGCAAAGCCCATTCTTGTTCTGACAAAGTAAATTCCGTCGGGCAAATCACTTACATTTATTTCCAAAATGTGTCTACCCAAATTGCGTTCCTCATTGTCAAGTATGACTTTTTCTAACTTACCCACGCTGTTGTACACTGCGATACTCACATTGGTAGTTGTGGGCAAATCGTACTCAAAAGTAAATCTATCCTGAGTTGGATTGGGATATATTTTGAGTTGGGCGTCGAGTGTTTCTTCTAATGAAGTTTCGTTGACTAGGCGGTTGCCATTGTTGCACAAACTCACATCGCAGGGGGCAATGAGGGCGTGGAAGTCACCACCAGATTGGACAGTAAAAGGAGGATTTAAGGCTACACCTATTCCAGCTTGGAAGATAGCCTCTTCATTTGGAGCTACTACTGCTTCATTGGCTCCAATATATCCTGTAACTTGGGTAAATAAAGGTAGTTGCTCTTGATTGTATGAAATGTAATAGGGGCAGCAGTCGCCTGTTGGGGGAGGTGGGGGTGGATTGGTTGTACCTGAACCGATTATAATGGTGTAATCTTCTACTTCGCCATAACTAAATGCACCACAACCATTTCGTTTAGCATCTACTCCATCTCTTACACACCTTACACGCATGGTATAAACACCATCTTCTATATCAGCAGGAATTGTAATCTCATTGGCAGAAGCATTCAATATATTTTCACTACTTTCAAAAAAGGGATCCTTATCCCAATTAATCCAGACATCCCATAAGACAGGATCTGTTAAAACAATATTTGTTTCTTCATCTAAAACAATTGAGTAGACTTGATTTTTATTTAATTCAACTGATAAATTTGTAAAATCACTCAAGGCGGTTCCTCCAAAACCTGTTCCAATATTATTGATTGAAGTAGCATTCTCTCCATTTAATACTACATTATCTATTCCTATATACAAACCTTCGTTTTCTCTGAGAGTTGGCGTACAGCCATACCCGTTAACATCTCCCATTGGGATAGGAGTATTGGCAGCATAAGTATAATAAAAAACATCAAACTTAGGTTCTGCACCACTTAAATCAGCTTTTACCCAAGCATAATATACTTCATCACAGTCTTTGGTCATTCTAAGTGCAATATAGGCTTCGTCATCAGTATAAGCAGGGTCACTTGCCACAGAACTTAAACTTGTTTGCAATAGATAAACATCATTTGGATGCCTAAAACTAGGTCCACAATCTTGAGTATATCCACCATCACCTCCAAAGACAAATTCTCCCGTTACATTACTTGGGTCTGTATACGCATTGGGTAACTCGCCAGCCTTTAATAAAATAGCCTCTCGACTGTTGGGCTTACACAAAATTTCACCTTGCCATAAATAAGTATTTCTCATATAAACAATGTAACCAGGCTCCATCGTACCTGTTCCTAAATTTCCACCTGTGACTTGATAACTCCCCTCACCATTACTATCATACACATATTCACATATAGCACTACTACCAACATTATCTAAATATTGTACAAACATATTCAAGCGACCATTTTGTCCTAAATCAGTGTTGAGAAATTCTTGATCGTGTGGATAAATTTCCATTTTACCAGTAAGTTGCCAAGGTCTTTCATCAGATATTGTCAAAAAGGCTTCTCCATCTGCTGACCCATCCGATTGATAAGGGTGATAATAATCAACAACGATTCCTCCATCACAAGCAGTTTCAACATTGGACAATGAAGGAGAAAAGGCACTAGGATTAAAATCAATGGTATACAATTCATCTTCTAATGAACTTATATTATTCGGATTCAATAGACTAAGTTCTATTTCTTTATAATCATTAGATAAAGAAGTAATTCTAAAATCTAAATTACTTTCATTGGGACCAAGCACACTAAAATAGGAAGTACCATTTAAAGAAGACGCTCCATTGATTGCTCCATTAAAGACGGATCCTGTTCCTTCCAATTTGATTTTGATACTTTCTTGAAAAGTATTATCATTGTTTAAACTTTCTTCAAAAGTGCTAGCTGAAAAAGTAAGTACAGGAGTATTAAAAACACCTGCATAAATAGGTGTACCAATTCCATCTTCAAATTTAAAATCATGTACAACAATATCTTTTTCCCCATTACAATCTACCAATTGCAAACGCAACCAGCCATATTTGTAATTGCAATGTAAATTGTATCTCAAGCCAATATAAAAATAACCATCTAAATCCGTATCTGTTCCTACAGTCAAAGTATTTAAATTCAATGAACCAAGAGAAGGATGATTTACATATGCTCCATTTGCTCCATTATTTGGATCAAATATTGAATATGCAAAAGATGTATAAGTTCCTGAGCTGGCATCAATGGTTTGATTCGCTGTAAATGTACTCAATTCAGCCTCAGTTGTATTGTCTATACAAAAATCTAGATTGCCTGTTCCACCTGTTCCCATATGTATTCTATCATTTTCTACTTTATAATCCAAGTAATAATATTGACCTGCTACTTGAAAAAAGCTGGTATGTGAACCACTGGGACCTACTTTAAAATTGGGACAAATATCTGCATAACCGCTTGTTATATCTTCATAGATTTGTAGGTTCAACAATTTGGTTCGATTTTCCAAAGTGGGGGCGGTCGTAAATAAAACTGTGTTAAAATTACTATTTGTATAACCCAATTCATTAAATTCAAATTTTATTCCTTCTATATTCTCCAATGACAATCCATTTCCATTCAAACGTAGCACTGCTGTTTTAGCATCTATAATTTGAACCTGTGGAGACAAAGTCGAAACACTTATGGAAGTTCCTACTGGTAGAGTAATATTATAATAACTAGGATTTAAATATGTATCTGAACCAGATCCATAGAGTGCTCCATTAAATGAAGTATGCTCTAGTCTAATAGGTAATTCATTGGAAATACTTCCTAAAACACAAGGACTTTCCTCAAAATTGGTATCAGTAAACACGACCCTAGGCTCTCCTATATCAGTTCCATTAGTAGAATTATAGTACAATGTTTCATCTAACTTATCTTGTATTTCATTTCTTTGAGACAATGGACTGTTCAGAATACATTCCATAAAATTAATTTGTCCTGGCGAAAAGGTTCGCATACAAGGAGTATAGTCCATAAAGTTATCATAATAATAATCTACTCCACAGTTGTCATCTACTCCTGTTCGTACTTCACAGACACCACTGTGCATACCATGTTCTTTACAATTAGGAGTATCATTAAATGCTCCATTAATAAAATCGTCCCAGACATTAGTATTAGGAGCTCCATTATCTGATAAATCTTCACTACCAAAAGCTCCATACAGATACCCAAAATCGTCGCTTTCACATCTATCATCTGCATCGTCATCTCCCCAAATATGCCTTAAACCTAACCAATGTCCTACCTCATGTGTAATGGTTGAAGCAAAATTACCATAATCTATATGCTCTGGTCCATATTTAAACGACCAATATGGCATAGCAACTCCATCTGTACCAGCCTTATCATATGTGTACCAGGGATATTGTGCGACACCTGAAGAAGCACCATTAGAGGCATAAACAATGTATATATTTAGATATTTGTTTCTATCCCATTGAATGATGTCTCTCAATTTAGGTCCATCCCCTAAAGACAAATAAGATAAATGAGATTTAGTATAAGTAATTCCATTTGTTGGATATCCTTCATTGTCCTTTTCTGCCAATCGGAAACTTATATTAGCAGTATAAGGTCCATCTGGATTGCCATCATTATCACCATCTGGAAATGATAAAGGAGAATTACAATCTAACTCTAAAAGTGTACCAACAGTACTCTCTGCACAATCTGGATTATTTGCCAAATCAGCAGTCAATCCACTAAAATCTTGGTTCAAACGAGCTATTGCATTGATGGCATCATCTTCTGTTATATATTCAATGCCTTCTCTAGCACCATAGATATTGTGAAAAACAACTGGAATAATATAGTCTCCTCCTCCACTTTTAAAATCTCTGGAGTTGGGGTCATTTTTACGCTCCATAAATTTTGAAGCTTCTTTGATAAAGTCTTGTAGGGATTTTGCAATTTTAGTTTTTTCTGCTGGATGTTCTTTTAAATATTTCTGATAGGACTTGGATGTTCCACAGGATACATCTGGTCTTTGCCCATTTACCATAGCCGACAGCAACAAAAATGCCATACAGCTACAAAGGCACAATATATGTTTCATATTATTTTTTTTACAGATTAAAAAATTTGGAATCAAAAGCAGCCAAAAAACCCAATTGTTGACTGCTTTTGAGATTTCATCGTTTGTATTCAGTTGTTAAGGAAGTCTTTTAGGGGGGGTGTTGATTCATCGTTTACCCTTTTAAAAGACGTTTTTTTAATTGTGAGTTGTGAATTATAAATTGTGAATTGAGTTGGACGGAACGCTGATTTTTCAAATGAAGGTGTGTCCCCGCTGTCCGCTTTTGCATGGCAATCGCTACCATCGGGCGTAAGCATCGGTTCTTTTCATTCTTCGTCGATTCTTGTTTTCCATCCGCTTCACGCCTTGCGTGTACTGCGTTTCTTGTTCGGGCGCAAAATTTTGCGCCTAAACACGTCCTACGTGCATTGTGGTTTCTGTTCAGACGCAAAACCTTGCGTCTCTACAGGACAATTACGCCATTCAACATTTCACACAATTACCCATTCAACAATTTACACAATCACACAATTCAACTTATTTTTGTTGGGCTTTCAATTGTGCGTTTTCGACTTGCAACTCCTTAACTTGCTTGTTCAATTCGATTAGGTGTAAAAACAATTCTTCGATTTTTTCTTGTTGGTTAACGGTCATTGCGCCCAACTCAACTCCGCCTGTTGCTTCCAATTCTTCCGCCGATGGGGTGTTGTGCAAGTGTCCTTCCTCTTCGATGATTGTTTCTACTTCTTCCAATGAGGTCAATTGGTAATCTTCTTCAAATACATAGTCTGCCCAGCCTGTTTCGACTTTTACTTCTTTAAACAAGCCTCCGCCATTGACGAATAAACGGTATGGGTCGCCTTCAGCAGTACTTGAGATCACATTACTAGATATAGTATTAAAAGCAGTTCCCAACATTACACGTCCATCGTTGTAAACACGCATTGCATCATTGTCCAAATCACTACTCAATGCCAATATGTTTCTGTTTGCTACCATACTATTGGTATTAACTGATATACCAATCCCAGCTTTGTGCGCCATTGAAATAACTACATTTTCGTTTTGAATTCTACCTGACCATCCCCATCTGTTTTCGAGTAAATGTAATGGAAATTGTGGGTTTGTTGTTTGTAAGCCAACCCATTTATCAGTTGTTGTTGAAGCATCTCCATTGGTTGTTGTCCCATCTGTCCAGGCATTGGACTGGGCATTGCTAAATTGACTAAAAGTCAAGAAAAAAATTGCTAAAAAGATTCCTGTTTTGAATAATTTTTGATAATTCATTTTATAAATTTTACAGATTAAAAAATTAAATTTTAAAAATATTTAGATTGTGTACACAAAAAATAATCAAATAAAAAATGCCATCGAACACAAGCAAACAGCGTCCGATGGCAAAGAAGAGTGTAAAGTATGTATGTATTTTTTTCCTGAATGATTTATTGGGTTTCTATCACAACAAAATCATCATCATCATCCCTTTCTTTTATACTTTACCTTCTTCTATTTAGCTTATTTGCTTGAGTAATTAGGTAGTTAAGATTTGGAGTTGTTTGCTTAAATGCTTTCCTTCCTAATTACACTACAAATTTGAAGCATATTCTAAAAAAGTACAAACACACATTGAAGCAGCTTTAACACGAATGCTGTTATTTAAAGACAAGAAAACAGAACAAAAAACAAACAATACAGAAACATAAAAGACTAATAATCAGCACATTACTATCACAAACAAAAGAAGTAATCTTTGGCATAAAATGAGCTAAAAAAAACTTTATTTATTGGTTTTTTTCTTGTAAAACCACATCATTCTCACCAATAATACTTTAACAAAATATTTTGTATATTTGTGGTTCTATATTAAAGTTGAGAACTCTTGCCATAAATGCCTAGCCTATAAAAGCAATGTAAAACACACTAATAGATTGTACAAATTGCTTTGCCTTACCTATAATTTGTATGATGTATACTTGTATTATTTTTACAAACCAGTAAAGCAAATTAAGAAGAGTGAAAAATAGCAAATTAATTGAAGTATTGAGTGTCTTATCTAAAGATGAAATAAGGGATTTTGACACTTTTTTAAAGGGAACTTATTTGAACAAAACACCAGGAAAGGTATGGTTGTTCCAGTACCTAAAAAAATACCATCCAGCATTTCCTGAAGCCAAGGTAGACCGTAAGTATGTTGCGAAAAAACTCAGTACCCACCTCAAGACCTCCGAAAAGTCCCTTGCCAATTTTATGACCCGATTGTATGGAGAATTGGAACGCTTTCTACTCCTAAAAGAATTGGAAGAAAGCGAAGTAGAAAAGGAATTTTTGTTATTAAAAGTCCTACAAAAGAAAAAGCTAGACAAATTACTTTTTCAAAAGATTGGGCAAGTAAAGAAAAGTTGGGAAGCAAATGAACCAGAAGGAATTGAACAAATACACAATGCCTATAAATTGGATAAAATATGTTTTACACATCCTAATTATAATAAGTTTAACCTTGACAAGTTAGCTGCGGAGAATTTATTGGAACAGTTAGACAACTATTACTTTACAAGTAAGTTGTACTGGACACAATGTATAAATAGTCGACGTCAGATACTAAGTACAACGAACAAAGCTAATAAATATCCTAATTATTTTATTGAGGAAATACTTAATTTTTGCAATGATTTCTCCAATGAACAACACATACGTCTGAATCTACTATATTTACTCAACAAAGCATACAAAACAGATAACTTTGAAAAATACTATGATATAAAAAAATTATTTTTTG